>CABUDB010000031.1 GCA_902490245.1 uncultured Collinsella sp. | reverse complement strand
AAGTAAACCCTTGCCGAGCCCTGGGCATTCTTGGCTGTGTTCGAACAAGCAACCCAACATATATATCTGAATTTGGATGGGAGGGGCTTGTCGCTGCTGGGGGCGTTGAAGCGCGAGTGACGCTTTGGGATGCGTGGCGGCTTGGGCTGGGGCGATGCTTTGGGATGGGCTTCTTACTTAGCTGAAGAGAGGCTTAATGGCTGATAGGTAGTCTTTGGCTACTTCGGCCTTATCTGCTTGGAAGTTGTGCCAGGCCCACCATTGGACCATTCCTACGAAGCTTGAGGCTATGTGGTGTAGTAGGAAGCTTCGGTCCATGGTGCCGGCGGGGCCTGCGGGATCGACGGGGACGGTTTCGGCTGCTCGGGCCATGATGGTCTTGCGGAGGCTGTCGGCGAAGACGCGTGAGCCGGCGCCGGCTACGAGGGCTCGTACGCCCTGGCGGCGTTCCCAGAGGTTGTTGAGGATATGCTCGACTTGTACGAGCGGATCATCGAGCGGTGTGCCATCGTCGTCGAGGGCGTGGGTGCAGATGTCGCTCACGAGTTCGGACAGTAGGTCATCCTTGCTCTTGAAGAGGCCGTAGAATGTCGCGCGGCCTACGTGAGCGTGCGCGATGATGTCGCCGACGGTGATCTTGCCGTAGTCCTCCTCGCGAAGGAGCTCGGAAAATGCCGTGACAATAGCGGCGCGGCTTTTGGTTTTGCGGGCATCCATGGCTATGCATCCACATGAACAAGCAGGCAACGGAGCGTGCCGGAGCAGCCCTCGTAGGGGCGCTTACCGGCGCCGTAGCCGACGGCCTCGATGCGGTAGCGGGCCGGCAGGTGCTCGGACGTGCGCAGTGCGGCGACGATGGCGGCACCCGTGGGCGTCACGAGCTCGCCGGCGACCGGTGCGGGCGTGAGGGCGATATTGTCCGCCTGGCACAGGTTGACGACAGCGGGGACGGGAATGGGCATGAGACCGTGGGCACAGCGGATGGTACCGTGACCCTCAGAGAGCGACTCGACCACGATGTCCTCAATACCCAGGTCATCGAGGCAGATGGCGACAGAGCAGACGTCGACGATGGAGTCGACGGCGCCCACCTCGTGGAACATGACGGTCTCGGGCGTTTTGCCGTGGGCCTTGGCCTCGGCGGCGGCGAGCGCGGTAAAGATGGCGAGCGCGCGACGCTTGGCGCCATCGCTTAGCTGCGAGCCATCGATGATGGCGGTGACGTCCGCCAAAGAACGGTGGTGATGGCCGTGGGCGTGATGGTGACCCTCGTGGCCATGACCGTGGGCCTCATGGTCATGCTCGTGGCAGTGCTCGTGCTCGCCATGATCATGATGGTGGTGCTCATGCTCGTGTGTGTGCTCGGCAGCCGCTTTGTTGCCGTAGAGCCAGGCCATGTCGTGGTCGTGGTTCTCGAGCTCTTCTGCCAGCTGAACGTCAAAGTCGCAGGCGTCGATGCCATGCTTGTTTGCGCGTGTAACGGCAATCTCAAAGCCGTCGACCGGCAGCGTGGCGAGCTGTTCGCGCAGGTGTTCCTCGTTGGCGCCCAGGTCGAGCAGAGCCGCGACGGTCATATCGCCGCTGATGCCCGAGGTTCCGTCGATGATAAGCGTGTGCTGATGGTTGGACATGGAATGCTCCTTAGCGGGCGCAGGGCGTGCCGGCGCTCAGATGATTGATAAGACTTGCCTGGTAGGCGGCACCAAAGCCGTTGTCGATATTGACGACCGAAACGCCGCTGGCGCAGGAGTTGAGCATGGCGAGCAGTGCGGCCACGCCGCCAAAGTTTGCGCCATAGCCCACGCTGGTGGGGACGGCGATGACCGGACAGCTTACCAGGCCGCCGATGACGCTCGCCAGGGCGCCTTCCATGCCGGCGATGGCGATGACCACCTGCGCCTGGGCAAGTTCCTCAGCATGAGCGAGCAGGCGGTGCAGGCCGGCGACACCCACGTCGTAGAGGCGATCGACCTCGTTGCCGTAGAACTCGGCCGTCAACGCGGCTTCCTCGGCAACGGGCAGGTCGCTCGTGCCGGCGCAGGCGACGACGATGCGTCCGTTGCCGTTGGGGGAGGGCTTGCCACCCACCAGGGCGAGCTGGGCGTCCGGGACATATCCCAGGTCGATGCCGTTGCCGAGGAGCTCCGAGGTGCGGGCTGCTTTTTCGTCGTCCAGGCGCGTGACCAGGATGCGCTCCTGGCCGGCATCGAGTAATGCTTTGATAATGGCGGCAATTTGCTCGGCGGTTTTACCGGCGCCGTAGACAACTTCGCCGGCTCCCTGGCGCACCCCGCGCGAAAGGTCGAGCTGCGCAAAGCCCAAATCGGCGGTCGGAGCCGTCTGGATGCGCGTGAGGGCGTCGGCAGGGGTGACTGCTCCGCCGGCAACATCGCTCAGCAGCTGCTCTAGATCTCGCTTATCCATATATGTTCCCTTCGACGGCGCAAAGTTTAGCACTCAAAGGGTATGTTTCCGAACACTAAGACAGAATTGTTCGGAAACTATAGGACAGACTGATTCAATTGCTAGACGGATTGGCTAGTCGCGCAGGATGATGTCCATGGCGAGCATCAGATTGCGCTCGTCGATGACAAACGGGGCAGCCTCGCGCGTCTTGGGCTTGGCACAAAACGCGATGCCCGTGCCCGCGGCCTGAATCATGGGGATGTCGTTGGCACCGTCGCCGATCGCGACGGTGTGGGCCATATCGACGCCGCACTCAACTGCCCAATCCAGCAGCTGGATGAGCTTGGACTCCTTGGTCACAATGTCGGCAGCCAACTTACCGGTGAGCTTGCCGTCCACAACCTCCAGACGATTGGCCAGGCAGAAGTCGATACTCGCGGCAGCCACGATCTTGTCAGCGACCTCGTGGAAACCGCCGCTCACCACGCCGACCTTCCAGCCCTTGCTGTGTGCCGAGCGCACAAGCTCCAACGCGCCGGGGGTAAATGTCACGCGCTCAAAGGTGCGCTCGAACACGCTCTCGTCCAGGCCGGCAAGCAGCCCCACGCGCTCCTCGAGCGCCTGCTTAAAGTCAAGCTCGCCGCGCATGGCGCGCTCGGTGATCTGTGCCACTTGCTCGCCTACGCCGGCCTCCTCGCCCAACAGGTCGATGACCTCCTGGTTGATGAGCGTGGAGTCGATATCCATAACGATGAGGCGTGCGGTCATGACGGGCCTTTCCGAGTGCAGTTGTATTGGGGCACATTGTCGCACGTGACGAGCGCGGGCGGGTGCCGCGGCGCGTCAATTGTTTCGTCTCCGTCAAGTCTTTGGGCAGGAGCTACTTTTCCGCGGCACATCGACATAGGTGCGATAAGATAGAACGCCATGTCTGGCTGCGCGGTTTACGCAGGCCGGGCAAATCTGTACGACGCCGCCCGGAACGACACGGGGCGGCACAGATCCATAAAGGAGGATCACTGGTATGAGCCAGACCCGTCCCATCGATGAGCATTCCATGCACACCCGTACCTGCGGCGAGCTTCGCTTCGAGAACGTGGGCGAAGAGGTCACCCTCACCGGTTGGGTGAGCCGTCGCCGCGACCACGGCGGCCTTATTTTCTGCGACCTTCGCGACCGCGAGGGCATCACGCAGCTCACCTTCGACCCCGAGCACTCCGATGGCGATGCCTTTAAGATCGCCGAGACCATGCGTCCCGAGTGGCCCATCAAGATTCACGGTGTCGTGCGCGCTCGCGGCGAGGAGACCACCAACACCAAGCTCGCGACCGGCGAGATCGAGGTCCTGACCGATCATGCCGAGGTGCTCAACACTTCCGTCACCCCGCCGTTCCAGATCGAGGACGGCATCGAGACCAGCGAGGACACCCGCCTGCGCTATCGCTATCTGGACCTCCGTCGTCCCGAGATGATGGCCAACCTCAAGCTGCGCTCCGACTTTACCTTTGCCATTCGCGAGGCGCTGCACAACCGTGAGTTCATGGAGGTCGAGACGCCCTCCCTGTTCAAGTCCACGCCCGAGGGCGCCCGCGACTTCATCGTCCCCAGCCGCATCCAGCCGGGCAACTTCTATGCCCTGCCGCAGTCCCCGCAGCTCCTGAAGCAGCTGCTTATGGTCGGTGGCGTCGAGCGCTACTATCAGGTTGCCAAGTGCTTCCGCGACGAGGACTTGCGTGCCGACCGTCAGCCCGAGTTCACCCAGGTCGATATCGAGATGTCCTTCGTGGACCAGAACGACGTTATGAGCGCGCTCGAAGAGGTCCTGTCCGACGCCTTCGGCCGCATGGGTGTCGAGATGCCCACGCCGCTGCGTCGCATGGACTATTGGGAGGCCATGGACACCTATGGCTCCGACAAGCCCGATACTCGCTACGGCATGCACCTGGTCGACCTGACCGACATCTTTGCCAACTCCAAGTTCAAGGTCTTTGCGACTGCTGCAAACGAGGAGGGCTCTGTCGTCAAGGCCATCAACGCCAAGGGCGCCGGTGCCTGGGCACGTGCCAAGATCGATAAGCTCGCCGGCGTGGCCTCCACGTTTGGCGCCAAGGGCCTGGCCTGGATCGCTTTCCGCGAGGACGGCTCCATCAACAGCCCCATCGTCAAGTTCTTCTCGGACGAGGAGATGGCTGCTCTGCGCGAGCGCATGGACGTCGAGCCCGGCGACCTTGTGATGTTTGCCGCCGGCCCGCGCCTGCTCTCCGACGAGATCCTGGGCGGCATGCGTTCCCACATGGCCAACGCGCTCGAGATCAAGCGCGAGGGCCACGACTTCCTGTGGGTCGTCAACTTCCCGCTGTTCCACTGGGACGAGGATCGCAAGGCCTATGCAGCCGAGCACCAGCCCTTCACCCTGCCGACCGAGACCGACATCGCCAAGATCGAGGCCGATCCGTTGGCAGCCGGTTCGTGCACCTACGACTTTGTCATGGACGGCTTTGAGGCCGGCGGCGGCGGTATGCGTATCCACAACGCCGAGATGCAGATGTCCATGCTCAAGCTCCTGGGCTTTACCGAGGAGCGCGCCGAGTCGCAGTTCGGCTTCCTCATGGAGGCTCTCAAGTTTGGTGCGCCCCCGATGGGCGGCTTCGCCCTGGGCCTGGACCGTGTGTGCATGCTGCTCACCGGCTCCGACTCCATCCGCGATGTCATGGCGTTCCCCAAGACGGCCAGCGGCTCCGACCTTATGTCGGGCGCCCCGAGTGCCGTTTCCGGCGCCCAGCTCAAGGACGTCAGCCTGCGCCTGATGTAGGCAAGCGGATACATATTGCCCGTAACGAGGGAAGGACGTGTGCCTTTCCTCGTTTTTTTGTGGAACGGGGGTGCGCCGGTAACGTACAATAACTACCACGTGGCTGGGTTTTGCCGGCCGAATGTGCGATGTCGTGGGAGGGGACATGGTCGAGTTTACAAAGACGATTAAAGATCCGTTGGGATTACATGCCCGCCCGGTTGCGCTGCTCTATGACATCATTGCCAAGCATCGTAGCGACGTGTCGGTCAGCATCGGCGACCGCCATACCGACGGCCGTGACGTGATGGGCCTTATGGCGCTTTACGGCGAATGTGGCGAGAGTGTCGTCTTTCGCGTTTCGGGCGTGGATGAGGCCTCCTGCGTCACATCGATCAGAAACCTCTCGCTCTAAGCATGACAGGGCGCGGTAAAGGATGGTCCTTTGCCGCGCCTTTTTGTTTCGTATGGGAAACTTTTTCGAAAACTGAATAGGGACCCTTTCCAAAAAGTTAACCACGTGCTAGTTTACTGTAGCGAACATAGACGTGGTTAACTTTTGCTGCGTCGATGTTAAGGACGAACTGACGTTAGGAGCCACTCATGTCTTGCGGACCGCAGATGCCGGCAATGCCGCTTTCGATGGTAAAAGCGGGCGAAACCGTGCGCGTGTCTCGTGTAAAGGGCAATGAGGATATGAAGCACCACCTCAAGGACCTTGGCTTTGTCGAGGGCAGCGAAATCCACGTGGTGAGCTCGAGTGGCGCCAATATCATCGTCACGGTGCTGGGCGCACGTTTTGGCATCGATTCCAAGGTTGCCATGCACATCATGACCGTCGGTTAGTCCGCAGCATTTCATTAAAACCGAAAGGGGGACAAGAGGATGAAGACGTTGGGTGACGTTAAGGTGGGCGAGAGCTCTACCATCGTCAAGCTTCACGGTGAGGGCGCGCTGCGCCGCCACCTTATGGACCTGGGCCTCATCAAGGGCACTTCGTTCAAGGTCGTTAAGGTTGCACCGCTCGGAGATCCGGTCGAGATCAACGTGCGCGGCTACGAGCTTTCCATCCGCAAGGAGGAGGCCGCTGTCGTCGAGGTCCAGTAAGGACTCGCGGCGTATATTTCTGCAGGTAAAGTTAGGTATTTCTAACTTAATGCAGCAACTTTAAAGCACATTATCCAGCCTGCGCGGAGAAAGCAGCGCGGGCACACAAGGAAGAAGGATTGAATGGCGGATTCTCAGATCCATGTCGCACTGGCGGGTAACCCCAACTGCGGCAAGACCACGCTTTTCAACCTGATCACCGGCGCCAACGGCTACGTTGGCAACTGGCCCGGCGTCACGGTTGAGAAAAAGGAGGCCAAGCTCCTAAGCGACAAGAACGTTACCATCACGGACCTCCCTGGCATCTACTCGCTTTCCCCCTACAGCCCCGAGGAGCAATGCTCGCGCGATTACCTCATGAGCGGCGAGCCCGATGTTGTCGTCCAGGTGGTCGATGCCACCAACCTCGAGCGTAACCTGTACCTGGCGCTTCAGGTTATCGAGACCGGCCTGCCCGTGGTCGTTGCCCTCAACATGGCCGACCTGGTCGAGAAGAACGGCGATAAGATCGACACGGACAAGCTCTCCAAGAAGCTCGGTTGTCCGGTCATGATGATCTCGGCTCTTAAGAACAAGGGCATCAAGGAGCTCTTTGAGCAGGTCAAGAAGTCGGCGGCTGCCAAGGCCGACGCGCCGGCGCACAGGTTCGATTCCGCCATCGAGGACGTTCTGACCCACATCGAGAACAACCTGCCGGCGAGCGTTCCCGCCAACAAGCGTCGCTACTACGCCGTCAAGCTGTTCGAGCGCGATGCGGACGCCTGCAAGCTCATCAACCTCACCAAGGAGAAGGCCGCTCGCGTGGAGCAGCTGGTCGCCCAGTGCGAGCAGGACTGCGACGACGACGCCGAGTCCATCATCACCGGCGAGCGTTACGGCGTGATTGCCCACATCATTGACGAGTGCCTCACCAAGGCTCCGGCAAAGATGAGCACCTCCGAGAAGATCGACCGCGTGGTTACCAACCGTATCCTGGGCCTGCCGATCTTTGTGGTCATCATGTTCTGCGTGTACTACATCGCCGTTTCTACCTTGGGCGGCACGGTGACCGACTTCACCAACGACCAGCTCTTTGGTACCGACGGTTGGTATGTGCTCGGCCAGGGTCGCGACGCCTACGACGCAGCTGTCGAGGCCGCGGGCGATGCTGCCGATTCGGTTGACCCGGCGGAGTATGGCCCGTATGTTCCGGGTATTACCACCATGGTCCACGACGCCCTTGTGGCGGGCGGCACCGAGGACGGTGGCCTGGTCGATTCGCTGGTCTGCGACGGCATTGTCGGCGGCCTGGGCGCCATCTTCGGCTTTGTGCCGCAGATGTTCCTGCTGTTCGTCATGCTGTCCTTCCTGGAGGACTGCGGCTACATGGCCCGCGTCGCCTTCATCATGGACCGCGTGTTCCGCCGCTTTGGCCTGTCCGGTAAGTCGTTCATCCCCATGCTCGTATCCTCGGGCTGCGGCGTCCCCGGCGTAATGGCCACCAAGACCATCGAGAACGAGAAGGACCGCCGCATGACGGTCATGACCACCACGTTTATTCCCTGTGGCGCTAAGCTGCCGATCATCGCCCTGCTCATGGGTTCCATCATCGGCGATTCTTCCACCACCGCCGCGTGGATCAGCCCGCTCTTCTACTTCCTGGGCGTCTTCGCCGTCATCGCCTCGGGCCTCATGCTCAAGAAGACCAAGCTCTTCGCCGGCCGTCCGACGCCGTTCGTTATGGAGCTTCCCGCCTACCACTTCCCGGCGATCCGCTCTTGGGCGCTGCATGTGTGGGAGCGCTGCTGGGCCTTTATCAAGAAGGCCGGCACGGTCATTTTCGCGTCCACCGTCGTGGTTTGGTTCCTGTCCAACTTTGGTAGCTACAACGGCACGTTTGGCTTCCTGCCTGCTATGGAGGGCATCCCCGAGGAGTTCATGGACTACTCCGTGCTTGCCATGCTGGGCAACCTGGTTGCTTGGATCTTCGCCCCGCTCGGCTTTAGCACCTGGCAGGCCACCGCGCTGACTGTCTCTGGCCTTGTCGCTAAGGAGAACGTCGTCGCCACCGCCGGTTCGCTGCTGTCCGTGGCTGACGCCGGCGAGACCGACCCGAGCCTGTGGACCGCGTTCGCCGGCATGTTCCCGACTATGGGCGCTTGCGTTGCCTTTGGTGCGTTCAACCTGCTGTGCGCCCCCTGCTTCGCTGCCATGGGCACTATCCGCAACCAGATGGATTCCGGCAAGTGGACTGCGATTGCCATCGGCTACGAGTGCGCCTTCGCTTGGGTTATCGGCCTGTTCATCAACCAGTTCTACAACCTGCTTGTTCTGGGTCAGTTTGGCTTCTGGACGGTTGTGGCTATCGTGCTGCTGGTCGCGATGCTCTTCCAGATCTTCCGTCCCATGCCCAAACATGCATGGACCGACGAGGACGAGACCAACACTGCTTCCGCCGCAGTTTCCGCTTAAGTCCGAATAAGGATTAACCCCTTTCCATGAGCCCGGGTGTCCCAGCGACACTCGGGCTTTTTGGTAGGGAGATGTGGCGTTTCCGCAGATAAAACCGACCGAAATAAACCTGTCCCTTTTTGGTAGGTGGAGAATGGGGTAAAGTAAGTGGTGGTTAACTAGAGGAGGCTTACTATGGCACCTATCGATATTGTTGTGTTGGCTGTTATCGGTATTGCGTTTGTCGCGGTGTGCGTGCGCATCTACCGCAAGGGCACCTGCGCCGACTGCGCTCAGGGTGGTGTTTGCACGGGGCATTGCTCCAACAAAAAGACGTGCGCCGCACTTAAGGGCGTGGACAAAATCGCCGAAGACTTGGGCCGCGGTATCAAATAGGGCCCAGGCATCCGTTCGCGGGGCGCTTTGCGCATTTGGGGGCGAGCGCGGCGAGTTGAAGAGTAATTTTGGGGTATCGTTACCTGTACTGTTGATTGGCAACTTATCTATAACGGAGTAACCCCATGAGCGCTCGTGTAACCATGAAGGACATAGCCGCCGAGCTTGGCGTTTCCATCAATACCGTGCACAAGGCCCTGACGGGCAAGGCCGGCGTGAGCGAATCCGTACGCGCCAAGGTGAATGCCAAGGCCGAGGCCATGGGCTACCATCGCAATACGAGCGCCTCGAGCCTGCGCCGCAAGGATATCAACCTGGTATTTTGCCTGCCCCGCGCATCGCGCGAGGGAGCGTACTTTTTCCGTTACCTGTGGGAAGGTTGCAATCGCTTTGAACAGGAGGTCATCGACCAGGGCATTACGGTTGAACGCGTTGAATTTGGCGTGGGCGGCTACGCCGATGCCCTTGAGCAAATCGATGAGCGTCTGCAGGTGGGCGAGAAGATCGATGGCTTGCTTGCCTATGCGCCGGGCGATGATCGTGCAACTGAGCTTTTGGGACAGATTGCCGAGGCGGGCGTGGTGATTGAGCTCGTCGACGGCGACCGCCCGCATTTGAACCGTTTGGGTGCGAGCTTGGCCGACTATTCGACGGCAGGCAGCCTTATGGCCGAGCAGGCGGCAAACCTGGTCCATGCTTCTGGTGCTGACGCTCGCGCGCTCCTCTTGACAGGCGACCCTTATACCGATTCGCACTATTTAACCGCCCGCGCCTTCCATAATTACCTGCGCGAACATGATATTCCGTGGCAGGTCGAGGACCTTGCCGGCGCCCATGCGCAAGTCAAACAGCTCGAGTGCGAGCTTGAGAAGCGCTTGAGTGCACCGAACGCCCCCGAACTTATCTGTAGCGTTTTTGCCGTTGGTTCCGAAGTGGTCGCCGACGCGCTCGTTTCGAGCGGCAAGGCTGGCCAGGTCATGGTAATTGGCAACGACCTATTTCCCGAAAGCGCTTTGGCTTTGCGCCGTGGCATCTTTACCAATATCGTCTATAAGGACCCGGTGAGTCTGGCATACCGCGGTGCTAAGACGCTGGGCGATTATCTGCTGTGGGGAAGGACTCCGGCGGAGCCCGTGCAGAAGGGCGCCGTCGAGATGGTGTTTGCCAGCAACGTCGACCGCTACTGCAAGCTTGCGGGAATTTAGCCGCTTGGGCGGGTACCCCCTCTTGCGACGTACATTTTTGGGAATATTCAGCAAACGCATGTTCCGATAGAGGGACAGAACGACTGTTTTACGTGCCGCCGGTGGCGTAATTCGCCATCGGCGGCACTTATTTATGCCGATCGGGCGCAATATGCGTATCAAATAGGGCGTCAAGGACGGTACGCGGTGCGCTCCGATGCTGAATATTCCTAAAAATGAACGTCGGGACATGACCCACCTGGACAAAAGCGCTCATGTTTGGTGTTCGGGGACGCCAGCCGAGCCGCAACATATACAGATCACAGCTCCAACAACCGTTGAACGGGCAAAATCGACCGTTCGCCCCGTGAGGGTTAGGTGAACGTTCACCTTTTCAGCCGTAATGAACTAGTATAGTGAACGTTCACCTAAAGGATAACGAGCGCGCCGTGCGCCCGTTTTGCCAACAAAGGGGTTGTTTGATGAAAAACTTTATGGACGATCAGGATTTCCTGCTGAGCACCAAGACCGGCGAGGAGCTGTTCCACAACTTTGCCGAGGGCATGCCCATCATCGACTATCACTGCCACATTTCTCCCAAGGAAATCTGGGATGACAAGCGTTTCGAGAACATCACCGAGGTTTGGCTGGGCGGCGACCACTACAAGTGGCGCCTGATGCGCGCCAACGGCGTTGACGAGCGCTTCATTACCGGCGACGCCCCCGCCCGCGAGAAGTTCCAAA
>CABUDB010000030.1 GCA_902490245.1 uncultured Collinsella sp. | reverse complement strand
GTATACCCGTGCAACGGGCGCCTGTCCTACTCCTCGGCATGTGCCCCATCAAGCTCATAGAACTTGGTGGATGCCGGCAGGAACATCAGGTCGACGTCGCCGATCGGGCCCGAACGGTTCTTGGCCACGACGATACGCGTAACGCCCTCGTCGGGTCGATCGTCGCGCGAGGCTTCGGCCTCGTCGGCGGAGCGGTCCAAGAACATAACGATATCGGCGTCCTGCTCGATGGAGCCCGATTCACGAAGGTCGGAAAGCTGCGGGCGCTTGCCGGTACGGGATTCGACCTGACGCGAGAGCTGCGACAGCGCGATGAGCGGGATCTTGAGTTCCTTGGCCATGATCTTCAGACCACGCGACATCTCGGAGACCTCGACGGTACGGCTCTCGGAGCGGCGTCCCGGCGGAGGACTCACCAGCTGCAGGTAGTCCAGGATGATGATGGCCTTCTCCTTGTTGTGGAGCATGCGGCGGCTCTTGGCGCGAATCTCGGTCACTGTGGTGCCGGGCGTATCGTCAATCAGAATATCGAGCTTGGACAAGGTCTGCGTGGCCTCGTTGATATTGGCCCACTGCTCGGGGCTAATGCGGCCCATGCGGAAGTCACTGATCGAAATCATGGCGTAGGCGCAAATCAGACGCTGGGCAATTTCCTTGCCCGACATCTCCAGCGAGAAGAAGCCGACGGTATAACCGGCCGCGGCAGCGTTGAGCGCCAGATTCAGGGCGAACGACGTCTTACCCACAGCAGGGCGGGCACCGATGATGATGAGCTGGCCCTCGCGAAAACCCATGAGCATGCGGTCGAGCGACGGGAAGCCCGTGGGCACGCCCGCAGCCTGGCCGCCTGCCTGGCACACTTCCTCGGCCTCGTTATAGGCCGTGACCATAAACTCGGTCAGCGTCTTGTAGCTCGACTTGACCTCGCGCGCCGTGACCTTGAGCAACTTGCTCTCGGCCAGCTCCACGACCTCTTTGGTATCGGTGGGAGCGTTATAGGCCAGCGCGTTGATCTCGTTGGTGGCGCCGATCAGCTCACGCAGCATCGAATCGCGGCGAACGATAGCGGCATGGTGCTGCCAGTTGACGAGCGACAGGGTCTGACCCATCAACTCCAAAATGTAGGCCTCGCCGCCCACGGCATCAAGCTTGTTGATGCTTCGCAGGTAATCGATCAGCGAGATGGAGTCGATGGGAATGCGGCTGTTGTACATATCGACCATCGCGGTATAGATGGTCTTATGAATGGGCCGGTAGAAGTCATCGGGCTGCAGCTCGACCTGGGCCTCTTCGACCACCTCGGGCGATAGCAGCATAGCGGCCAGTACATTGGCCTCTGCATCTTGGTTTTGGGGAAGACCCAACTTGGAGCCGCGGTCCTCAACCGTCAGCCCGGTCTCCCTATCGTCATATGCCATGAGCATCCTCATTCATATCGCTTGCGAGCATCCATAGTATCAGCCACGGTCCCAAAACGCGCCGCGCGCCGCCAATCATCACCGAACCAAACGGATGAACGGTCCTGTATATAGGACTTCGACGCAACGTTCACCATGACACTCACTCAGCGCAAAAAACAAAAGGGCGCCCTGGTTTCCCAGAGCGCCCTTCTTAGAACAAGATTGTTGCGTTGCAGCAAATGCTACTCGGCAGCAGCCTCAGTCTCGACCTCGGCGGTCTCGGCCTCGGCGACCTCAGCGGCCTCCTCGACCTCAGCCTCGGCAGCGAGCTCCTCGGCGGTAACGCCGACGAGAACGACAACCTCGGCCTTGATCTCGCGGTACAGCGAGATGGCAACGGTGTGGGCACCGGCAACCTTGATGGGCTTACCGAGCTCGACGCGCTTGCGGTCGATGTCCATACCGAGCTGAGCCTTGATGGCGTCAGCGATCATAGCTGCGGTAACGGAGCCAAAGAGGATGCCCTCGTCGCCGACCTTGACGTCAACGGTGACCGTCTTGCCCTCGAAGGCAGCCTTGGTCTCGTTGGCGGTAGCCAGACGGACGGCCTCGCGCTTAGCGATGTTGTTGCGACGCTCGTCAAGCTGCTTGAGGTTGCCCTTGGTGGCGGCAACAGCGAGCTTCTTGGAGAACAGGAAGTTCTCAGCGTAACCCTGAGCGACCTCTACGACGTCACCCTCGCCGCCCTTGCCCTTGATCTCATCGAGAAGAATAACCTTCATGATGCGTCTCCCTTCTTAGCCGCGGTCGCGGTTGCCACGAGAGGAAACCACGGGGACGGTGTACGGCAGGAGTGCCATCTCGCGGGCGCGCTTGATGGCATTGGCGATGTCATGCTGATGCTGCGTGCAAGCGCCAGTGACGCGACGGGGCTTGATCTTGCCACGGTCGGTCATGTACTTACGGAGAAGCTGAGTGTCCTTATAGTCGATGAACTCAGTGTTCTCCTTGCAGAACTGGCAGTACTTACGACGCGGCTGACGTGCAGAAAAATCATTAGCCATGTCAAAATACCTTTCATTTGGCAACTTCGGCGAACCGAAGCCGCCTCTCACTCAAAAATAGGTGAACAACCCTTAGAACGGGATGTCCTCATCGTAGACGTCGACCGCGGGCGGCGTAGCCACCGGTGCGGCAGGACGTGCTGCGGGCGCGGGAGCTGCGGGGGCGTAACCGCCCTGATCGTAGCCACCCTGGCCACCACGGGAGCTCATAAACTCGATCTCATCGACGATGACCTCAAGCTTGCTCCGGCGCTGGCCGTCGCGCTCCCAAGAGCTGTAGCGCAGCTTGCCCTCGATCGCGACCTTGTTTCCCTTTGCCAGGAAACGGCTCACGGCCTCGGCGCGGGTGCCGAACATGGTGCAGTCGACAAAGTTGGGATAGTCCTCCCACTCGCCAGTCTGCGCGTTGCGGCGACGATCGTTCACGGCGACGCCAAAGGACAGAACCTGGGTTCCGCCGGCGGTGGCGCGCAGCTCGGGATCGCGGGTGAGGTTACCGGTGATGTTCACTCGATTGATGCTCATAACTCACTACTTCCTCTTGGGGCACAAGCCCAGTCCAAAACGACAGTCTTACTCCTGGTCGTCACGACGGACGATCATGTGGCGGACCACAGCGTCGGTGATGCGCAGGACGCGATCAAGCTCGGCGATCTGGGTAGGATCTGCGTGGAAGTTGATGAGGGTGTAGTCACCATCGGTGAGGTCGTTGATCTCGTAGGCGAGCTTGCGCTTGCCCCACTCGTCAACGGAGTCGACCTTGCCAGCGCCCTCAGCGATCGTGGTATCGATACGCTTCATAACAGCGAGACGAGTCTCGGGGTCGAGCGACGGGTCAACAAAGAACAGCAGTTCATAAGCCTTCATATTGTCACCTCCTCTGGGCAAATGTGGCTTCAGGTCGTGAAGGTGCGCCTGAAGCAGGAAAAGACTTGGTAATAATATCTTTCAACCTCCCAGGCCGCAAGAATATGCAGCTACAACCTCATGACCTCCACATATGCCCATATTCGCACGACGTTTCATGCGCATTCCAACCAAATGCCGACCAAGAGCTTGACGGATTTGTGGACAAGATACGGTGCCGCGGGGACAAGCTGAGCCAAGCCGCAGGTCAACGGGCACAAGGCTGTGGTCGCAAAATGCATACCAGTGGTCCACAGCACCACCCAAAGATTTTTATATTCATTGCCAAGTCGCTTATGAATACCCCTTTTGAACAATTGAGTTGATCAACCACGCTGGTCGGAAGCCGTTTTTTGGCACCTCAAACCCCACTGCAACGCCAAGCGCCGCCAAGCGTTTTAAAAAATGCCAACTTTTCTGTTTGCACTTTGCGATTCCTCGTGTATACTGACTTTCGCATTTAACGGAGAGTTGTCCGAGTGGCCGAAGGAGCACGATTGGAAATCGTGTAGGCGTCAAAAGCGTCTCCAGGGTTCAAATCCCTGACTCTCCGCCAGTTAATTCCAAAGCAGGCCTTCGAGCCTGCTTTGTTTTTACCCCACGCGGAGGGGTGGCAGAGTGGTTGAATGCGGCGGTCTCGAAAACCGTTTGGCCTGTATAAGGTCACGAGGGTTCGAATCCCTCCTCCTCCGCCATTTTGGTTGAGAAAGCTCCCAACAACGGGAGCTTTTTTGTTATCGAAATACGTCTCGATCCCACGCTTCCCCAAACATGTACGTCACCCTCCAAAACCGACATTTTTCGGCATCTTTGAAGGCTGACGTACACGTTTGGATTGAGCTCACGGGAGTGGCACTATTCGGAAGGCGCCTCTTCGTCTCGCATGCCTTTCCAGTTGCGGATTAGCGCCTTGCGTAGTTCGTTTTGCTCTCGCTGGTAACCGGTGTCGGTACAGCGAGGCATGCCGAGCGCTTCGCGAATGTTGTTCATGGCGCGGTGAAAGGCGAGCTGGCTGCCGAACTGAGCCGAAGTGAGCGTAACGATTCGATATCCCATTTGGGAGAGAACGGCCTCTCGCTCCGCATCTGCTCCCTTGCGCTCGAGCTCATCGTGAAAACCGCCCTTATATTCGATACCGAGCTCCCTGCGCTTATAGGTCACGAGCGCATCGATTTTGAGTGTTCGAGCTTTGGCGCAATGCCTGAGACGTTGAGGGATCTCGAGCGGTTTGTTGAGTTCGATACCTCTAATGCCAACGCCGCCTTCGCTTGTTGGGAGCGAGAGGGCAATTGCCGAAGCGGTCTCCATAGGCGAGGCCGAGTGATCGTAGATGTGCCTGAGCGCGAGCCGTGCACGTGTGGCACCGGGTTTGCCGGGGTGCCGATCGAGCAGTTCGGTTATTTCATCCTTGGAGGTGGTGGCTGGTTGCTCGGTATAAGGGTCGGCGGGATTGAGCCTCATGCGATAATCGCCGCAAACTTCATAGCCATATTCGAGATATTCGATTCTATCCATCCACTCGGCAGCGAGCACGAAGGCGAAGGCTTCGTCGGTGATGAAGATTCCGGGCGTCAACTCGTTAATATGCGCGTAGGGAAGATTTTGTCCAAGAATGTGGCAAACGACGCCTTTGGTACGAATTCGCTCAAATTCGAATACAACCGCGATATCGATAGTCTTAAGCATATCGGACGGAATGCCGCAGTCGGTAAGGGCCTGTCGTATGCGCGCAACACGTTGCTGGGTGGAGATGCCTTGTGCGCCTATCTGGTAGTCGTGCCGCGCAAGAGACTGAACCAAATTCTGGGGTGCATGATGGACAAGCCATGCGGTTTTATGCGAAATGAGAACAGGGGTATCCATTGAGGGCCTCTCGCTCTGAGCCGGTATCCAACTCTTATGTCCGTTGAAGTGGGGAAATATACCGGATGTGAGTAAATCAACTCACTCATGCTGCGAGCTCAATCCAAACATGTACGTCAGCCTCCAAAGATGTCGAAAAATGTCGTTTTTGGAGGCTGACGTACATGTTTTGGACCCTTGGCATTCCAGCAACGCCACGCCCCCACCCAGTCCCAACCGTTTGCCGAGCAATAGGGTCGCAATCGGCGCCGAACATGTACTATGTACGGGCATTGTCTAAACCCGTAACTCAAAGGACCCCATCTTGCCCGTCGTCGCCGCTATAACCATTACCTCACATGCCTCGGATGCCATGGTTGCTATCCCATTTTGGCTCGAGATGTTCGCTGTTGTCGCTGCATCGATCTCGGGTGTGCTGGTTGCGCGCGAGCACAAGCTCGACCTGGTGGGCGCGGTCGCGCTCGCGGTGGTCTGCGGTCTGGGCGGCGGTCTCTTGCGCGACATGACGCTGCAGGTGGGCAACGTCTACATCCTCAACCAGCCAATGGCGCTGCCGCTTTCCATTGCCACGGCAGCCATCATCTACATTTTCCCGGCAATCGTCGACAAGCCCGAAAAACTCATCCCCTTGCTCGACATCATCTCGGTCGGCATCTATGCGGCAACCGGCGCAGACAAGGCGCTGGTCTACGGCTTTGCGCCCGTCGTTTGCATCATGATGGGCTTCTTCACCGCAGTAGGTGGCGGCATGCTGCGCGACGGCTTTATGGGCGTGGTTCCGGGCATTTTCCAACGCACTAACTTTTATGCCATCGCGGCCATCGCCGGATCGACAAGCTATGTGTGTCTCGTTATGAGCGGCATCATGAGCAATGTCGCCGCGCTGATCGTATGCGTTGTCGTGACCATGGGCCTGCGCTGGCTCTCGCTGCGCTTTGACATCAAAAGCCCCACCGAAGAAGATATCGCGCGCTTCTTGCACCGTAAAAAGTAGACAGCACGGCACGACCCTTCGAAATGCAACCGGGAGGTTCTTTTAGAGCGCTCGCACGTTGGGTACCCTGTTAGATATATGCCGAACACCTAACAAAAGGATCAACCATGGCTTTCAATCAAACCGCGGCGGCGCCGTCACACAAGATGCGTCGCTGCCTGCTTATGGCATTCGCGCTCATCGCGCTGGCGATCACCGCGCTTCCCACGGCGTCGTTCGCCGGCACGGACACCGCAGGCAACGTACTTGCGACCGACAATGACGCCAATCCGTCCGGCGTCGAAGGTGACCTGTACTGGGCAGGTCAGGCCCTCAACTTGGACGATACGTCCATCGACCGCGATATCATCGCCGCGGGCGATACTCTCTCCATCCGCGACTGCACGGTGGGCGGTGCCGTCCGTCTGGCGGCACGCACCATCGACATTGCCAAGACCACGGTTGATGGCAGCGTCACGGTCGTTAGTCAGCATGTCGTTCTCAATTCCGACAGCACCTCCAACTGTTTCTATGCGATAGGCGAGACGGTTGCCCTGCGCGGCTCTACCAAGTCGGCAGCGCTTGCGGGCGATACGGTGACCATCGATGGCACCGTTGAGGGCGATGTTGAGGTTTGGGCCGACAAGCTCATCCTGGGCAAGAACGCCCGCATCACCGGCACCGTGAACGCTCACGTCTCCGAGGACCCCGAGCGTGCCGCGGGAGCCGAGGTCGGTGCGCTCAAGATCGACCGCACCGAGAACGAAGATACTTCCACCGTTAACGATGTCATCGGCGGTATCGTCGCCGCGGCGCTTTCTACCTGCTTTGTCGCTCTGCTACTCGAGCTCGGCTTTCCGCGTGCGACTGCCAGCGCCGCCGGCATGCTCCACCAGCGCCCCATGCCCCTGTGGGTGAGCGGTCTTCTGGGCACGATTGCTATCGTCCCCGCCGTCCTACTGCTAATTATCTCTATCGCTGGTCTGTCGCTTGCCGGAGCCCTCTTGTGCGGCGTTATCGGCATCGCGTTGGTGTCGAGTGCCTTTGCGGGGTGCGCGATCGCCCGCATGGTCGGACACAACCAGAACCGCTACGCCATGGCAGCCGTTGGTGGCGTAACCGCAGGCGCCCTCACGGGGCTTCCCCTCGTAGGCGGCTTCATCAGCGGCGTGGCCTTTGTCTTTATGCTCGGCTACATCATCCAAATCATCTGGCGCAACGCCCACCTCAAGCCGCAGCAGCCGGCTAACACGCCGGGACTCCCCACCGCTTAACCACCAACTACCACAAAGGGGACAGGCACCTTTGTGGTGGTGCAGGCCGTCTCAATCCCCGTGCACCAAAAAGGGCGCCGACCGCGATGGTCGACGCCCTTTCTTGTTAAACACTATAAAGCCCAGCGCTTATTTGTTTACCTGGCCGGCGCGGACGGCAGCCTTCTTGCGGTCGGTGGCGTTGAGCAGACGCTTGCGCAGGCGAATGTTCTTGGGAGTGATCTCGACCAGCTCGTCGTCGGCGATGTACTCCAGCGCCTCCTCCAGCGAGAAGGTGCGGGGCGGCACCAGCTGGACGGAGATATCGGAGGTCGAGGAACGCTGGTTGCCCAGGTTCTTGGTACGAGCGATGTTGACGACCATGTCGCCGGCCTTGCTGCGCTCGCCCACGATCATGCCCTCATAGCACTCGGTGCCCGGCTCAACAAACAGCTGGCCGCGCTCCTGCAGCGTACCCAGGGCATAGGCAACGGCCTTCTCGGTGGTCATGGAGATCATGGCGCCGTTCTGACGGTTGCCGATCTCGCCGGCGTAAGGACCATACTCCAGGAAGGTGTGGTAGAACACGCCCTCGCCGTGGGTGACGTTCATGATGCGGTTCTTAAGGCCCATGATGCCACGCGTCGGGATCTTGAACTCGAGGTGCGTCACGATGCCCGAGGTATCCATGCTCGTCATGATGCCGCCGGAGGTACCGAAAACCTCAACGACCTTGCCCGAGTACTCGTCCGGGCACTCGACGACGGCCTGCTCGACAGGCTCCATCTTGTTGCCGTTCTCGTCCTTCTTAAACAGAACGCGCGGACGACCGACCTGGAACTCAAAGCCCTCGCGGCGCATGGACTCCATCAGAACGGACAGGTGCAGAATGCCGCGGCCCGAGACCTCGACGCCGCTCTTGTCCTCGAGCTCCTCGATCTTCATGGTCACGTTGTTCTCGGCCTCGTTGAACAGGCGCTCCTTGAGCTGACGGGCGCCCACGATGTCGCCATCGCGGCCGACGAGCGGGGAGGTCGAAGCCTCGAAGACGATGGACAGGGTCGGCGGGTCGATCTCGATGGGCTCGAGCTCAACGGGGTTCTCGGGGTCGGTGTAGACATCGCCGATATCGGTGCGGTCGATGCCCACGACGGCGGCGATGTCGCCAGCGCCGACTTCCTGGCACTCGGTACGGCCCAGGTAGTCGAAGGTAAAGAGCTGCTTGACGGTAGCGGTAGCACTGGAGCCGTCGTTCTTGACAACCAGGATCTGGTCGCCCTGGTGAATGGTGCCGGAGTACACGCGGCCGATGCCGATACGGCCGACGAAGTTGGAGTGGTCGATGGTCACGCACTGCATGGCCAGCGGAGCGGTCTCGTCAACCTCGGGTGCGGGCATGTCGTCGATTATCATGTCGAGCAGCGGGTACATGTCCATGTTGCCGTCGTTGGGGTCAAGGCGGGCAAAGCCGTTGACGCCGCTGGCGTAGATGACATGCTCCATGGCAAACTCGAGCTGGTCGTCGGTAGCGCCCAGGTCGGCCATAAGGTCGAGGCAGTCGTTGTAGGCCTTCTCGGGGTTAGCGCCCGGACGGTCGATCTTGTTGATGACGATCATGATCTTAAGGCCGGTGTCGATAGCGTGACGCAGCACGAAGCGGGTCTGGGGCATGGGGCCCTCAAAGGCGTCGACCAGCAGCAGGGCGCCGTCGGCCATACGCAGCACGCGCTCGACCTCGCCGCCGAAGTCGGCGTGGCCCGGGGTGTCGATGACGTTGATCTTAACGTCCTTGTACTCGATAGAGATGTTCTTGGCGAGAATCGTAATGCCGCGCTCGCGCTCCTGGTCGTTAGAGTCCAGGACGCGGTCCTCGACCTGCTGGTTAGCACGGAAGGCGTCCGTGGCACGCAGGAGCTTGTCGACCATCGTCGTCTTGCCGTGGTCGACGTGAGCGATGATGGCGATGTTCCTCAGATTGTCTACGCGCATGTAGTTCCCCTATCTTCTATCCATATACAAACGGCACGCGTATGCGGCCCGCCCAGCGATACAACGCTCGGCGGGAATATTGAGCCCTTTACCGAAAACTCGTTTATTTTAGCGATTTTAGATAAGAGGGGTTTCCTCACCTGCAGGTTCAGGGTCGCTCCACATAAAACCATCGCCGGCACCCATGCCCTCATACAGCACGTATGCCGAAAAACCGCTCTCGAGCGTGGTTTCGAAGAAGCTCACGAGCAGAGCATCGTGATAGCCGCCGTCAATCTCGACGCAGCCGGTGTAGCCGATGGCATAGCGGGCGATACGGCCCAGGCCCTCGTCCTTAAGACCCATCTTGTGCTCGGAGATAAAGTTGGTGGCAGCCTCCAGGCATGCCTCCTCGCCATCTTCGTCGAGCGCGGCCAGATAGCGGTTGGAAGCGGCGTCCTCAATTGCCACAACCACGCCCGGGTTCTCGCCCGCGGCCAGGTCGTCCAAGAAGGCGCCAATCAGATCGCACACCATGGCGTCGAGCTCGGCGGAGACGTTACCGGCGTCCTGCATATCCTGTGCCATCTTTAGACCTTCCCATCGAGTCCGGCGTCGTTACAGTTCTTGTGCCTCGGCAGCGATCTTGGCGGCAGCGTCGCGGGCGCGCATCATATCCATCGCGCGCTTGTCGAGTACCTTGATCTGGTTGGTCAGCATTACCGCATCGACCACACCCCAGATTACCAAGCCTGTTGAAATCGAAAACCCAAGCGCACCAACTGTACCACGAAGACGAGAACAGATTACCGCGACAAGGGCGGAGATGATAACCATCTTGATATAGGAGCCGCGGCGCTCGCGAAGCGTGCGGGCCTGCGTCACATAGGCGATGCGAGCCGCCTCGGATGCCTCCGAGCGCATCTGGGCTTCACGCGCGATGGCGGCCGCTTCAGCCGATACGCGGGTGCCCATCAGCGACCTCTCCGCTCGCGTGCCAGACATTTAGAAATCATCGGGGGAGAGCGTATGGACGAACTCGTCGAACTTCTCGAACTCCTGCTCGTCGTCAACTTCCTCGGCATGGGCAGAAACGGTGCCCAGGCGATTCATGATGTCGTCCTCTACAAACATGGGGGCATTGCTGCGCACGGCAAGGGCGATGGCATCGCTGGGGCGGGCATCGATCTTGCGCTCCTCGCCATCGGCCAGCACGACGATCGTCGCGTAGAACACCGGCGGCTCGGCGCGAACGATCTCTATACGCTCGAGCTTGGCGCCCAGGGCGTCAACGGCATCGAGCAGCAGGTCATGGGTAATCGGGCGCTCGGCTCGGCCGCTATCGATGCCACGGCTGATTGCCGCAGCCTCAAACGAACCAGTCTGAATGGAAAGGGAACGCAGCGGCGCGGGCGAGTCCGATTTGCTGCTGCGCTCACGAAGCACGATAAGCGATGGCACGGGACCGGCGGCCATGACGATGGTCTCTATGTCGACACGAACCATGGAACACCTCCGGTACGTAGCGGTTAACACGCGGCAGCTCCACCGCATTGAATAGCTATACTACCCAATCTTTCGCACAGCACACAAAACCAAAATGAGATTTATCACAGACAAGAAAAAGCCCCGAGGCAACGCCCCAGGGCTCTTCACAGTTTTGATGGTGGACCTGACAAGATTCGAACTTGTGACCTCCCGGTTATCAGCCGGACGCTCTAACCAACTGAGCTACAGGTCCATCGCGCAAGGGATATATTAGACGAGTCGTTACGCGCGCGTCAACAACTTTTTTGAAAATCTTTGGGAGGGGTTCGCCCCGGCCGCGCGGCGGCGT
>CABUDB010000029.1 GCA_902490245.1 uncultured Collinsella sp. | reverse complement strand
ACCTTCGGCGTCTCCTTCTGCCATGTCTTCCTCTATCTTGCCCATGCTCTCTTCATCCAAAAACTTGAGGGCAAAGCGGGCAAGCATTTCCTCGCCCATCAGCCGAGCGCAAGCGTCATCATAATTGGCACCGATCTTCTCATACGCCTCACGCATGGAAATCATGGATTAAAACTCCTTTGGTCAAACTAAATCGTGGGAAACGCAACGACGTCGGCGGGGCGTGCCAACGTCTCGGCAATTTGGTCTTGCACCTCGAGCAGGCAATCGAGCAGCAGCGGGTTAAAGGTGCCGCACTTACCGTCCAGGATCATCTGGATCGCCTCCTTGTGCGGGATAGCGTCCTTGTACACACGCACACTCGTCAGAGCATCGTACACGTCAGCCACCGAAACCACCTGCGCGGCGATGGGGATATCGTCGCCCTTGAGGCCATCGGGATAACCCTTGCCGTCCCAGCGCTCGTGATGCCAACGCGCAATCTGGTACGCATATTCCATAAGCGCATTGCCGGCGTGATGGCTACCCAGCTTAAGCAGCATATCGGCGCCGATCGTGGTATGCGTCTTCATGATCTCGAACTCCTCGGGCGTAAGGCGCCCGGGCTTGTTGAGGATCGCATCGTCAATCGACATCTTGCCGATATCGTGCAGCGCCGAAGCCAGGGCGATCGTAGAGCGTTCCTCATTGTCGAGGGAGACCGTGCCGCTACGCTGGACCAGACAGCCAAGCAGCAGCTCGGTCAGCTTCTCGATGTTCGTAACGTGTCTGCCGCTCTCGCCGTTGCGAAGCTCCATGACGCCGGCCATGATGTCGATGAGCATGCGACTGTTCTTGACGCGCTCGTTGTACTGCTGGGACAGCAGGTTCGTCAGGCGGCGCTGTTTGGCGTATAGGCGGATGGTGTTGCTTACACGGCGGCGCACGACACGGGAGTCAAACGGGCGGTTGATATAGTCCGAGGCGCCCAGCTCGTACGCGCGCAGAACCATATCATCGGAATCTTCGCTCGAGATCATGATGACAGGCAGATTGTCGATACCCGATCGGCGCGACAGATCGGCCAGTACCTCAAAGCCACTTATGCCCGGCATGATAATGTCCAGCAGCACGAGCGACAACTCATCGCCATAGCGGTCGACCATGTCGAGCGCCGCACGACCGTTATCGGCCTCGAGGATACAATACTCGTCCTTGAGCATCTCGTTGAGAATGACTCGGTTCATCTCGGAGTCATCGACAATAAGCACCAAAGGCTTTTCGCTTTGGAAGGCCTCGATGGAATCGGCATCGGTCACGACCGTACCGGCTTTTGCCTTAGCGCGGCTCAGTAACTGGGCAGCGCGGCCAACGCCCTCATCGACCGTCTCGCCATGAATGCGAACGCCACCAACACATGCCGTCAAGCTCACGTACTCATGGCCCGGAATAATCGTGGAACGAACGGCATCGGACACCTGATGCAGGCGACGGGTGAAGTCATCGGAGGGAATATTGGGCATGACAACCACAAACTTGTCGCAGCCATAGCGCACAAGCTCGTCAGTCGAACGGATTCCGCTGCGCATGGCTGTCGCCACAGCACCGAGCGCAAGGTCGCCGGCATGACGGCCACACGTATCGTTGAAGACCCTAAAATCATCAAGGTCGATCACCGCAACGCCGGCATTCACGCGGGTGCTACGGAGCTTTTCCTCGTAATATCGGCGATTGCGCACATTCGTCAGCACGTCGGTGTAGACAAGGTCCTCTTCTGCGGCCTCTTGCTCATCGATCGGACGCACCATCAGCAAGACGTGAGGCTCGCCCTCGACCTTCAAAGGGCGTAGACGGGCGCGGTACTCAGTGCCATCATTGAGCAGTTGCTCCGACACCTCATCGGAGTCTGCCAAAGCCTCAAGACTTGACTGACGCAGACAAGGACACCGATCACCGGCGAGCAGGCAGTTAGGCTCACTCTTAATCTGATCGGCCGACAGCAAACGCACCACGGGGTAGGTCTTCGCGACACGGGCGACCTCGGCGGCAGCCTCCTCGTCGGTTAGATTGACCTCGTGATTATTGAGCATATGGGGCCCTTTCGATAGTTTCGCATGGTAGCGGTGGGTTCCAAATGTTACAAGGGTAACACCTTGCCGATGCAGGCAAGCACGTGAATGCTGTTACATTTTTATGAGTTGGCAGGCGGCGCGATTGAAGCCGCAGACGTGAGGTTTTGAGCACATTTGTTAACACGGCCGAAACGTTTGCGAGTGAAGACTGTTTTGATTTTTACGGCTGCTAGAGCTCCAGGATGCTACGGACAGTCTGGGCAGCCGCTGCCGGGCGATCGCGCAGGCCGTTGTGCGCGCCCGGGATTGTCACGAGGGGGCAATCGAGATATTCGGCAGCCGCTCGCGTGCCAGCCTCGCGGGGCGTGCCAATCGAGAGCTCGCCCAGGAGCACGGCGGCCACCGTTTTTGACGCGCGAACGCTATCCCAATCGGGAACGCAGGTCATAGTAATCCCGTATTCATTGGCCATGAAGCAACGACCATTGCGCAGGGCATGTTTGGCTTCCGCTTCGGTCGTTCCAGGAGCCTCGGGGTCCAAGTCGCCGAGGGCTCCCAAGAAAAGCCGGAGCGCCCTTGAAACCTTTCCAGCCGCAATCATATCGAGCAAAACCGGGGCTGCGCCCATGCCGACGCCTTCGGCCGACACAGCCGGCTCATGCAGAATCGCACGGGCGACGAGATGGGGTTCGGTACGAAGAAGCTCCAGCGCCACCAACGTACCGGCGCTGTGCGCAAGCACATTTGTCGGAGCGCCAACGTGTTCGATCACGGCTTGCAGATCGGCGGCCTGAGCGGCAAGATCATAGCTGCCGTCTGCCGCATCGCTGCTGCCACCACAGCCGCGGCGGTCGTAGGCAATTACGCGGTAGTTGCGACTGAGCTCACAAGCGATGCCGTCGAAAAATGTGCCGTCGACACAAGCGCCGTGCACGCACACCAAGGCAGGAGCATCAGGCGACACATCCGGGTCGGCATATTCGCGACAGGCAATCGTGGTGCCCGCATTCTCGACCGTAAAATCCATGTTGTGCCCCCATCATCAATGCTCATCCAGTTGCACGTCAGCACGGTTGGATGGACCCGCATTGCTTTACACCTTGTTAACAGATTAACTTTACCCGACCCGAGGCTTTTCATGGCACGGCATCATGAGCGACGTGAAAAAACGAAACTTGTAAAGCAAGAGCCCACACCTTGCTTTGGAGCCGATGCTATGCTTAGGCACAATTGTCTTGAGGAGCATATGCCTATGTCTACGTTTTTGAATGCCAGCCCCATCTTTGGGCCCGTTCGCAGCCGTCGCCTTGGTCTCTCGCTCGGCGTCAACATGATGCCGGCCAGCGGCAAAATCTGCACGTTCGACTGCATCTACTGCGAGAACGGCCTCAACGCCGAGCGCCCCTGCCATGAGCCGTATAACACGGCTGCCGTGGTACTCGAAGCGCTCGAGGCAAAGCTGCGCGAGATGGCAGCCGAGGGCGAGCTCCCCGATGTAATCACCTTCGCAGGCAACGGCGAGCCCACCGCCGCACCGGAGTTTCCACGGGCCATCGCCGGCGCCGTCGCACTGCGCGACGAGCTTGCCCCAAACTCCAAGATCGCCGTGCTCTCCAACGGCACACGCGCCGACCGCCCCGAGGTGCACGACGCGCTCATGATGGTCGACGACAACATTCTTAAGCTCGATACCGTCGACCCGGCGTTTATCCAGCTGCTCGACCAGCCTGTTGGCCCCTACAACGTCGAACACCAGATCGAGACGTTCGCAAGCTTTGACGGTCACGTTATTATCCAGACGATCTTTTTGACCGGCGAGTATCAGGGCAAGCTCATCGACAATACCGGCGAGGAGTATGTTGCCCCCTGGCTCGCGGCGCTTGAGCGCATTCGTCCGCAGGAGGCGACCATCTACACGGTCGCGCGCGAGACACCAGTCGCCGGCCTTGCCAAAGCAGCGCCCGAGGTGCTCGACGCCATTGCCGCGCGCGTGCGCGCCCTCGGTATTCCCTGCCAGGTGAGCTACTAGCGCGGCCGCCCGCCAGCAGCTAAATTAGCCCCATCCCAAATGAGCTGGTCTGCGGGTGGGCTATACTAGCTGCGAATGAAAGGAAGTTAGCCATGTTTGACAATGGACCCGTGCCCGGCCGCAACGACGCCTGCTGGTGCGGCAGCGGCAAAAAATATAAGAAATGCCATAGCGCCTTTGATGAGCGCCTCGAGCGCTTGTGGGAAGAGGGCTGGGAGGTTCTGCCCCGCACGCTCTACAAGACACCCGCCGACATCGAGGGCATCAAGCGCTCGGCCGCCATCAACGTGGGCGTGCTCGACTACGTAGGCGAGCACATCGCCGCGGGCATGACCACCAACCAGATCGACCAGATGATCTACGACTACACCATCGAACACGATGGCACGCCGGCTGACCTCAACTATGAGGGCTACCCCAAGAGCGTGTGCACCTCGATCAACGACGTGGTCTGTCACGGCATCCCCTGCGATACGGACGTGCTGCACGAGGGCGACATCATCAACGTCGATTGTTCCACGATCTTGGACGGCTACTTTAGCGATTCGAGCCGCATGTTCTGCATCGGCAAGGTCTCTGCCGAGCGCCAGCGTCTGGTCGACGTCACTCGCGCCAGCGTGGAAGCGGGTCTAGCCGCCGTCAAGCCATGGCTACCGCTGTCCGTGATGGCCGAGGCCGTGCAAAAGACGGTCGAGGACGCCGGTTTTAGCGTGGTGCGCGAGTACGGCGGACACGGCATTGGCAAGGAGTTCCACGAGGACCCGTTTGTAGGCTTTACCACCGAGGCGCCCGATGTGGACACCATCATGGCTCCGGGCATGGTCTTTACCATCGAGCCCATGGTCAATGCCGGAGCGCCCGACATCAAGATTAGCAAGGGTGACGGTTGGTGCGTGCGCACCAAGGACGGCAGCGATTCGGCCCAGTGCGAGGTACAGCTCGTAGTGACCGAGGACGGCTACGAGCTGCTGAGCTGGTAGCCGCACGGACGCCGGGCGCTCATGGACTTATAAACCGTCCATGAGCGCCCGGCGCTTTATTTAAGCGTTTTGCCTGATAAAACCTGCCAAAATAAACCTGTCCCTTTTTGGCAGGTCAAGCGGAGAGGACTGCTTGTGAACATCCTGGTTTTGTTGCCCGTCAACGACCGCCATCGCGCAATTCTTGAGTCGAGCGCTCCGGGCGAGAACTTTATCTATACGAGCGCCGACGCCATCACGCATGAACAAGTCGCCAACGCCGACGTGATCTTGGGCAACATAGACCCTGCCCTGCTTACCGCATGCGAGCACCTCCAGCTACTGCAGCTGCAGACCGCGGGCTATGACGACTACCTTGCTGCCGGCACCGTGCCGGCTGACGCCAAGCTGTCTTGCTCGGTGGGCGCCTACGGCCAGGCCGTGAGCGAGCACATGTTTGCCATGGTGCTGTCAATGATGAAGCGCCTGCCCGGCTACCAGGACCTGCAGCGCGAACATCGCTGGGAGGACTTGGGCCCGGTCACCTCGCTCAAAAATGCCAACGTGCTGGTGCTGGGCGCGGGCGATATCGGCGGCCACTTTGCCACGCTCTGCCGCAGCATGGGTGCGCACGTCCGCGGCATCAAGCGCCATCCGCTCGTCTATCCCATTGTGTTTGAGGACATGGACGGCATGGATGCCCTGTCCGAGCGCCTAGCCGAGGCCGACATCGTCGCATCCTTTATGCCCAGCACACCCGAGACCCGCGGCCTGGCGAACGCCGAGTTCTTCGCCGCGATGAAACCGGGCACCTTCTTTGCCAACGGCGGCCGCGGCGATCTTGTGGTCGCCGACGACTTGGTTGCCGCCCTGGAGTCGGGACATCTCGCCGGCGCCGCGGTCGACGTCACCGACCCCGAGCCGCTGCCTGAGACAAGCCCACTGTGGGATGCACCCAACATGCTCATCACGCCGCACGTCTCAGGTTGGTTCCACCTGGCAGCCACGCTCAACAATGTGATCGACATTGCCGCGGAGAACCTGCGTCACCTGCAAGCCGGCGAGACCCTGCGTTGCTGGATCGAACATTAGGTTCCGCCGTTCTAACGAACGGCGGACCGGTCGACGCTGCGCGCCGCCCAGGGCGACAATTTGTCATTCAAAAGGCAAGGCATGACCAGAAGGTCTATGCCTTGCCTTTTTCATGCCAACTTGTTCGCTCTGGACATCGCTCGCTGACGCTTGCTCAACCTGCGGTGTCTTAACAATTCTGTCCAGCTGTTGGTGTTGCGGCATTTGCCCGGATAAAACCTGCCAAAATTAACATCCCTTTTTTGGTAGGTTTTAGAGCTCCACGCTTTCGGCGCCGTTGATGGTTAGGTCGCGCTCGTAGAAGGCTGTGAGGGCACGGATGGCGTACATCACGTCACGCACGCCGCCGGTCTCGTAGCTCGAGTGCATGGCCAGCTGCGGCAGGCCCACGTCCACGGCATGCATGCTCGCCTGCATGTTCGACAGGTTGCCGAGCGTGGAGCCACCCGCCATATCGCTCTTGTTTGCGAAGGCCTGCGTGGGTACGTCAGTGTCATCGCAGATGGCCTGGAACACCGCGCGACTAAAGGCATCGGTGCAGTAGTGCTGGTTGGCGGCCTCCTTGATGACGATGCCGCCGTTGAGCACAACCTGGTTGCGGGCGTCGCACTTCTCGGCGTGGTTGGGGTGCACGGCATGCGCGTTGTCGCAGCTCACGAGCATCGAAGCGGCAAGCGCACGGTGGTACGACTCGTCGTCAAAGCCCAGCGAGCCGTTAATGCGGCGCAGTGCATCGGCCAAGAACGTCGACATGGCGCCCTGCTTGGTCTCGGAGCCAACCTCCTCATTATCAAAGCAGCAGAAGACCGAAACGTCGTGCGCGTTCTCGGCACCCAAAAATGCCTGCAGCGAGGTGTAGGCGCAGGCCAGGTCGTCGAGCTTGGGCGTCGAGATAAACTCGTCGGCCCAGCCCCAAATGCGCGCATCCTGACGATTGACCAGGAACAGATCGCGGCCCAGAATCTGCTCGGGCTCAACGTCCAGCTCTTCGGCGATCAGGGCATCGAAGTCACCCTGCTTAAGCTCGCCGGCGCTGATGAGCGGGCACAGGTCGACGGCTCGGTTGGGAGCAAAGCCCTCGTTAACGCCGCGGTTCATGTGGATGGCAAGGCTCGGGATGATGGCGACTTCGCGCTCGGTGGCAAGCAGGCGGCTCTCAATACGGTCGCCCTCGCGCACCAGCACGCGTCCGGCCAGCGCGAGCGGACGATCAAACCAGGTGTAGTCGATCATGCCGCCGTAAGCCTCGGTGTTCAGGCGCAGCGTTTCGCCCGCGCCGTCAAGCTCGGGCACGGCCTTGACCTTAAACGTCGGCGAATCGCTGTGCGACGCCGTGAGCTGAAAATGATAGTCGCCGGCAACGCCGTCCTCGCCCCACGTAGCAGCCAGGTCCTCGCCCACCTTAAAGGCAACAACGCTCGAGGTATTGCGCTGCGTGTAATAACGCCCGCCCGGCTCGATATCCCACGCCGCGTTCTCGGGCAGGTAGGTAAAGCCTGCCTCGTCGAGCTCGGCCATAATGGTCGCCGCCGTATGGAACATGCTGGGGCACGCCTCGATAAAGTCGATAAGGTCGTTAGCGGCCTCGATATCATCGGCCGTCACATGCGCGCGCTCGGGCGTTTCCTGATCCGTCATGCTCTCCCCTTTCACTGGGTTGATGGTTCCCTCCAGCATACCCCGCCGCGCCAGTGCCGTGCCTTTCATTCCATGTTTAATCCCGCGCCGCTCGCCAAGTTGAGCCATCATGCCCGCACTCCTTTTGCGACAATTACGCTAACAGGACGAAAGGAGCCGTCATGAAGCCACGTAACATTGCCATCGCCTGCGGTGTCGCGGGAGTCGCCGTCGGCCTTGCCGCTGCCACCGGCATCGTTTATCACAAACAAATCAAGTCCGCCGCGTCACTCAAACGCTTGACCGGCTACGCGGATGGCTATGACCTGTACGCAATCGACATCGCCTACGACTACGATCTTGATCGCATCATCGCCGCTGGTGTGCGCGACGACCAGGCCTACATCGATGCCGTGGTGGCGCAGGTGCTGCCCGGTGTGCCGGCACATGTCCAGGCGCCCCAGTTTGCCTGCAGCGCTTTTGTCGCCGTAGATGCCGAAGGCCGCGTGCGCACCGGTCGCAATTACGACTTTAAGGACGACACCTCGGCGCTGCTGGTGCGTAATCACCCGCGCGGCGGCTATGCCTCCATCGGCGTTGCGGCCCTTAACAACCTGGGCGATAACACTCCGCTTGACTCCGTCGGCGGACGCGCTGCGGCGTTGATGGGCCCGTTTGCCCAGCTCGACGGTGTTAACGAATGTGGCGTGTCCATTGCCGTGCTCACCCTGGATTCCAAACCCTGTGACCAGGACACGCAACGCCCCGTCATCAATACCTCGCTCGCCATCCGTCTGGTGCTCGACCGTGCCGCCACCACGCAAGAGGCCGTCAACCTGCTTTCTGCCTACGACATGCACGCCATGGCCGGACGCGACTACCACTTCTTTATCAACGACGCCGCCGGTGACGCGCGGGTGGTGGAGTGGGATCCGCGCGATCCCAACCGTGCATGCAAGGCGACGCCCGTACGCCAGGTCACGAACTTCTACGCCTGCTATGGTGACGAGGTGCTCCCCAACCAAAAGAATGGCGAGCTGGGCCATGGCAAGGAACGCGCCGTCGCAATCGCCGGTGTCCTTGACGCCCGTGCCGGCGCCCAAGACGAGGCAGTCGCTTGGAAGGCCCTACGCGCTGCGGCGCAAGAGCCCAATCCGGAAGACATCACCAGCAACACGCAGTGGTCGGTCGTCTTTGACAACACCGAGCCCGCTGCCGCCGTCACGCTGCGCCGCCACTGGGGCGACGTCGACGCCTTCACGCCGTAAGGAGCCAGGCCCGTCGACCTTACGCTCGCCTGACGTTGCTTACATTTCTATACGCTTGAGCTAGCACGTTTTACCCCTGTATCAACAGTGTGCGGGGGTAAACTTATGCGCATGTTATAACTTGCCCGGAAGGATTCATCATGCTCAGGATCGGTCTTCTTACCAGTGGCGGCGACTGCCAAGCGCTCAACGCCACCATGCGCGGCATCGTCAAAACGCTTATAACCAATAGCGAAGAGCCTATCGAGATCTATGGTTTTGAGGACGGCTACCAGGGCCTTATCTACAGCAGGTTCCGTGTCATGACGCCCGCCGATTTTAGCGGCATCCTCACCCGTGGCGGCACCATCCTGGGCACGAGCCGCACGCCGTTCAAGCGCCTCGACATCCCCGAGGCCGACGGCGTCGAGAAGGTGCCCGCAATGGTCCACACCTATCATAAGCTGCAGCTCGACTGCCTGTTTATGCTGGGCGGCAACGGCTCCACCAAGACCGCCAACCGCCTGCGCGAAGAGGGCCTCAACGTTATCGCCCTGCCCAAGACCATCGATAACGACACCTGGGGCACCGAGTTGACGTTTGGCTTTACGAGCGCCATCGACGTCGCCACCAAGTGCATCGACGACATCCACACCACTGCCTCGAGTCACGGCCGCGTGTTTGTCATCGAGATCATGGGCCACAAGGTTGGCTGGATTCCGCTGTACGCCGGTGCCGCGGGCGGTGCGGACGTCATCCTGATTCCCGAGATCCCCTACGACATGGATAACGTCATCAAGACCATCGAGCATCGCATGGAGACCGGCAGCCGCTTTACCATCGTGGCCGTCGCCGAGGGCGCTATCTCCAAGGAGGACGCGGCGCTGTCCAAAAAGGAGTACAAGAAAAAGCTCGCTGAGCGCACGAGCCCGTCGATTGTCTACGACATCGCCAAGGAGATCGAGGCCAAGACTGGTCGCGAGACCCGCGTCGCCATCCCCGGTCACACGCAGCGCGGCGGTCAGCCCGACGCCCAGGACCGCATCTTTGCGACCCAGTGCGGCGTCGAGGCAGCACTGGGATGCCTGCGCGGCGAGTTTGGCTACATGATTGCCCTGCGCGACGGCAAGATGTGCCACATGCCGCTCGAGGATGTCGCCGGCAAGCTCAAGTATGTCGACCCCCAGAGCGATCTGGTGCGCGAGGCCAAGGCGTTGGGCATCAGCTTCGGCGACGAATAGCCTCGGCCGAAACTGCTCTCATCGGAGACCCCAGGGCTTACATCCCAAATCGTCCTCGGACATGTCAGGACCCCGCCGTGCGCTTCGCGCGGCGGGGTCCTTCCGTCCTGCGGAAAGATTTGGGATGTAAGCCCTGAGGCCTCCTGCGGTAACTAGGGAGGCCGAGGCTATTCGTCTTCTTGCTGCGGGTGCGTGGGCTGAGATTTTGGGATGTTGCAGGCTCTTAGCTGAGAGTAGCGCTGACATTTGTCCTGAAATGGCTGGTCGTTAGGGGTTGCTACCGGTAGTTGCGGTAGGGTTGGGGCAGATTCTAACTAGAAATGGTGGTCGCTACCGGTTGTTCTCGGCATACTCGGCTCATTCGATTACGGTCACCACATGAAAGGAACTGTCATGGATCTTGCGATGGCACAGCGGCTCGTCGATCGCCGCAAGGCTGCCGGGCTTTCTCAGGAGGCGCTTGCCGCCCAGCTGGGTGTGAGTCGTCAGGCTGTCAGTAAATGGGAGCGCAGCGAATCCTCTCCCGATACCGATAACCTTATTGCGCTCGCCGCGCTGTATGGCGTGTCGCTGGATGAGCTGCTGTATGGGAAGGCGGTGGATAGCACTGACGACTCGCAGGCTGATGATGAGGCGCAGAACAGCAACGCCGGCACCAAAGCTTCAGATAAGGCTGAGGAGGCTGAGGCTTCTACTGAACACGCTGATTGCAGCGATAAGCCACTTGTCGATATTTCCCTCGCGCGCGGCATCCACGTTATTGACCCCAACAAAGGCGAAGAGGTTCATGTTGGCTGGAATGGCATCCATGTGGCTAACGAGCGCAAGGGTGAAGAGGTCCATGTGGGGCCAGGCGGATTGCATATCGATACGCTTGAGGACGATGGACATAGTGTGCATACCAATGACGACGGCACCGTCACCATCGACGGCGAGACGTTTTCCAGCTGGAAGGAAGCACACGACAAGCTCGACCATCACGGCAAGCATTTCCACACCAAGGTCGGACGTGCATGGAACAAATTCCCCTTCCCTGCGCTTGTCGTTCTCGCCTATCTGGTGCTCGCCCAGAATGCGGACCACGCCGTCTGCCGCCAGCCCGCTCAGTTCTTGCGCAA
>CABUDB010000028.1 GCA_902490245.1 uncultured Collinsella sp. | reverse complement strand
ACCGTCAACGCCATTGCTCCGGGCTGGATCGACACCCCCATGTTCCACAAAGCTCGTGCTCATGGGCGCCGTCGGAATCCCTATCGGCGTTATCGTTGGCGCCATCTGTGCCCTTTTTGGTCGTGTGCTCCTGGCAATCGGCGCCTTCCGTGACGAGCACATCGTACTGCTCCTTCCCTTCCTCGCCCTCATGGGCTTGGCCATCGTATTTGCCTACCTCACCTGGGGCAAAGGCACCGATCGGGGCATGAGCTTAGTATTCGACGTAGGTCACGGACGCGAGGACGCCATCTCCCCGCGTCTGGTGCCGCTCATTATGCTGAGCACGTGGGCCACGCATCTCTTTGGCGGCAGCGCGGGACGCGAAGGCGTAGCCGTGCAGATCGGCGCAACCGTCTCGCATTGGATCGGCCGACGTCTACCTTTCCGAGAACCCGGCAACACGTTTTTGCTTATCGGCATGGCCGCCGGCTTTGCCGGACTCTTCCGAACGCCCCTCGCCGCCACGGTCTTTGCGATCGAAGTACTGGTCGCAGGACGCATGGAATACCGCGCGCTGTTTCCCGCGCTTACAGCCTCGCTCGCCGCAAGCATGACCTCCGGCGCTCTGGGGCTCGAGAAGTTTGAGGTCGCCGTTACCGCCTCGTATGCGCTCGACCTCCCCGGTCTTGGACGACTGGCGTTGTTGGGTATCGCGTTTGGTATGGTAGGTGGAGCTTTTGCCTGGTGCCTTGCCCATGCCAAGACCCTTGCAGCGCGGCTGCTCCCCAGCCCTTACATACGCGTTGCCGTTATGGGCCTTGCGCTGTCGGCGATTCTGTTCGCGCTGTGGCAGGGGCGATACTGCGGCCTTGGCACCAACCTGATATCCGCGGCACTGGGTGACAACGGTGAGGCGTCGATCATGCCTTGGGACTGGGCGCTCAAATTCGTACTCACCATCGCCACGCTTGCCGCAGGATATCAGGGTGGCGAGGTGACGCCGCTGTTCTCCATCGGAGCCAGCCTGGGTGTCGTACTCGCCGGGATTCTCGGCATGCCCGTCGAGCTCTGCGCCGCGCTGGGATACGCCGCCGTCTTTGGCAGCGCCACCAATACGCTGCTCGCGCCCATCTTTATTGGCTGCGAGGTCTTTGGCTTTAGCAGTCTGCCGACGTTCTTTATTGTCTGCGTCGTGGCCTACCTGTTCAACATGGATAAGTCGATCTATGCGCTGCAGGAGCACAGCCGCACCCGATAAACAGGGCGTTTGCCACCAAAAAACGCGCACGACAGGCCGGGCCCGCCGCGCGCGTCATCCTATACACGATTAGTTATTGTTGTTGGTCATCGAAGCCACTGCTGCCGCAAGATTGGAAATGGGCATTGTCTGCAGCCAGATGCGCCCCGGACCGGTGAGCACAGTGTTGAACACGCCTTCACCGCCAAACATGATGTTTTTGACGCCCTTGACCATCTGCGCGTCGATGCTCACCGTCTCCTCAAAGCCGGCCACGTTGCCGGTATCTACAATCATTTGCTGGCCAGCAGCAAGCTCGTACTCAACTAGGTCGCCGTCGATCTCGGCAAAGGCAATACCCGAGCCCGTGAGCTTTTGCATGATAAAACCCTCGCCGCCAAAGACGCCGGTCTTTGTCTTCTTGTTAAAGTGGATGCTCAGCTCAACACCACTTTCCGCGGCAAGGAACGAACGCTTCTGCAAAATCCAGCTCTTACCAGGGCCAATCTCGATCGGTATAATGCGGCCGGGGAAGCAAGAGCCAAACGCAATCATGCCATCGCCGTGCGCGGTCCAAATGTTTTGGAACAACGCCTCACCCGAAAAAGCCTTAGAGAACATCTTGCCTATACCACCGCCCGAGGTGGACATCTCCATGTTGGGGGTCATCCAGACCATGGCACCGCTTTCGGTGATCATGGATTCGCCGTCGCTAAGGTTGCACGTAACAACCGGGAAAGCCCCTCCGCCGATCTCGTACTGCATGACCGTCTCCTTTCCTTCGGGAGCCGAACAACGATGTCCATATTTTAGCAGTTAGAGGTGCGTTTATTTGGGTCGGTGGCGTTCATGGCGCCGATCACCGCCAGCCTCCGCTGCCGTCTGCACAGATAAAACCTGCCAAAATAAACCTGTCCCTTTTTGGCAGGTCTTAGAGGCGGACGGTGAAGGTGATCTGGTTACCGTGGCCGCAGACAGAAGCGCTCCCGCCATGGGCTTCGGCGATGGCACGCACCACGGATAGGCCCACGCCCGAGCCGCCCGTCTTGGAGCTGCGCGACACGTCCGCACGATAGAAGCGGTCGAACAATCGATCTAGGTCGCCTTCGGGCAGCTCGTCCACGGCGTTCGATACGACAAGCTCGGTGGCGCCCTTACCCTGAACGCGCGAAACGGCACGCAGGCTCAGCTCAATCACGCTGCCCTCGCTCGCATAGCGCGTGGCGTTGTCCAGAAGCAGCTCAACCACCTGCGCCACCGCCGCAGCATCGGCATGGGCCCGCACGCCGCACGCAATCGACGTCGACAGACGCTTGCCGCGCGAAACCGCCACCGATTCAAACGGCGCCGCAGCCTTGTCCACGGCCTCCGAAAGATCGATCGATGTCATGGTAAAGCCCGCCGAGCCCTCGTCCATACGTGCCAAAAACACTAGACGTTCCGTGAGCGCCGTCAGCCGCGCAACCTGCTCGTGAATGCTCTGCGTCCACTCACTTTCGCCGCTCTCGATCTCTTGTACCTCATTGGCGGCGTCAATTACAGCCAGCGGCGTCTTGATCTCGTGGCTCGCATCGGTAATAAAGCGCTTTTGCTTGCTGTAGCTCTCGACCATCGGTCGAATCACCGCGCCCGAGGCACCCGCCACAATTGCCAGCACCGCCAGCCAGCCAATGCAACTGATCGCCACGCTCGCGCTCAAAAACGAATGAAAGCTTGCAAGCTCGCGCGAGCAGTCCACGAACACATAGGTGATCTCGTCGTCCTGGACGTCGGTCGTATAACGATAATTGCCAGAGAAGCCCGAGGTCCAGCCCTTGGCATGCAGCCTTGCGGCAATACTGGCGGCGCGCTTGGCACCAACCGCGGCAATGCGGGCCGTATTGACATCGGCAACCTGTCCGGCGTCAATCGTCACCGTAAAGTAGCGCGTGTCGAAGGGAGACTCCGCCGTCATGCCTTCGAAGTGTCTGATGCGAACGCCCGCTTGGCTATCGCCGGCATCCTTGCCATTAGCGGGCTCGGCTTTAGGCTCGTCCCCCCAATCGATACCGTCCTTGCCCGCCAGAATATAGTCCAGGCGAGCGTCGGCCATCTTGCAGACATGCGAATAATTGACGATGTTGATGCCGGCGATGATAAGCGTGAGCACCACGGTCACGGCGCCCATGGCAACGAGGATAAACTTGCGACGCAGACGGCGGCCCAATGCGTCAACAGAATTAGCCCGCCCCGTACTACTCGAGGCGGCGTGAAACCACTCCGTCATGCGCTTGCACCACGCGCTCGCGCTCACGCTTATTCGCCTTCCTCGACAACCTCGAGCGAATAGCCCTGGTTACGCGACGCGCGAATGGCAACGTTGGCACCAAGCGCCGTCAGCTTTTTGCGCAGGTACGAGATATAGACCCACACCACGTTGGCGCCTTCGGGCGCGTCCTCACCCCAAACCTCGAGCATCAGACGTTCAGTGGGCATGCGCGTGCCGGCGTTGCGCATAAAGAGTTCCATAAGCTGAAACTCGCGATTGGCCAGGTGCTCCTCGCCCAAGGGTCCCACAAGCGTGCAAGCCGCCGTGTCGAGGCGCACGTTACCCACGCTGAGCGTCGTGGCGTCAATTGCCGTCGCGGCGCGCGTCATGGCACGAATACGCGCAAGCAGTTCCTTGGCGGCAAACGGCTTGGTCAGGTAATCGTTGGCACCGGCATCCAGGCCCTCGACCCTATCGGACACCTCGCTTTTTGCCGTGAGCATGATGATGGGCAGTCGATTTCCGGCGGCGCGTGTACGCTTGAGCACCTCGATGCCGTCCATGCCGGGCATCATGATGTCCAGGATTGCGGCGTCGTAATCGTTGGTGAGTAGATTCTCGAGCGCCGTCAAGCCGTCGAGGGCGGTGTCGACCTCGTAGTCGCTATGTTGAAGAATCGCGGTGAGGGCGCGGGAGAGACCAGGTTCGTCCTCGGCAAGCATCAGCTTCATAGTTGCTCCTTTGGCGCATGGAAATACAGGTTTCGATACTGCCGATAATAGCGCACCGAAAGCTGCCTTAGCACAGCCCTAGCGGCTCAACCTGCGCGTTTTCAAATACGCAAGATATGGCTTAGCCAAACTTAAAGCGCAGATGCCAAGCGTCTGGACGCATGCCGGCCGTAGAAGGACGGAGGCTCGTCCTTTCGCGGCGTCCTAGTTATGCAAAGCGTTCGAGCGCTATTCCTCGTACGCGCCCTCAAGCCGAAGCAGCCACTCCTTGCGATCAAGGCCGCCAGCATATCCGTTGAGCGATCCGTCGACCGCGACCACGCGATGGCACGGCACGATAATCGAAATGGGATTACGCGCAACCGCAGCCCCCACCGCACGAGGAGACACGACGGGTGCCTCATTTCCCGGCACACGATGTCGAGCCGCAACACGCTGAGCGATCTCGCCATACGTAGCGACTTCGCCACGCGGAATTGAAAGCAGCTCAAACCAAACCTCGCGCTGGAACGCCGTGCCGATCATATGCAACGGCGGCGTAAACCGAGGCTCCTGCCCCGCAAAATAAGCATTCAGCCAAGCCCAAGAACGCTCAAGCACCGAAGAAGCCGCGCCATTTGCCGGACTCACCGGCAACATGCCACCGGTACCGGAAACCGCGTCGGCGCCTTCAACATGTTCGGAGTCTTCCCGGAGAAGCGTGGAACCAAAGTGCTCCTGCCCCTCAAACCAAAGCCCCGTCAGACCGCGGCCATCAGCGGCAAGCAAGATTTCGCCCAAAGGCGAAGCAAATGTCGTCGTGACCACCAGCGGCTCCTTTCAAAACTCCGCAACATAATACCGCGAATTGTGCAGACAACCCCAATCGACCCCAAAGTCACCCAAGGCAGCAGGCGCGACAGCGCCCCAGCTGCCGCACGACCCCAAAGTCCCCGCAGGCAGCAGGCGCAACGCGCCGCAGCTGCCGGCCGCGCTCCGCAGCCCCCCCAAGGCGGCAGGCGCAAAGCGCCGAGGCCGCCGCCGGGACTAGGGCCCGCAACAACCACGTGCCCCCACATCAGCCCAGCGGCCCCAACCAGCAACGGCTCCATCGCAGGCCGCTCGCAGCCGAGTCGCCGCAGGCGGGGGCCGGGCTTAGTTTTCAGAACACTCCGCAGACCAGTGTGGCGCCTTGTCCGCAGCTCCGAAGGAGCAGGACAAGGCGCCACACATGGTCGAGGACGTTCTGAAAACTAAGCCCGGCCCCCGCCGGACAGGTCGCACTACTCGCAGAGCAGCTTAGCGATCTGGACGGCGTTGGTTGCCGCGCCCTTACGGATTTGGTCGCCGCAGCACCAGAAGGTGATGCCGCGCGCGGCCTCGGGGTTCGAGATGTCGCGACGCACACGGCCGACCCAAATCAAATCCTGGTCGGAGGTGTCCATCGGCATGGGGAAGCGGTCGTGTGCATCCTCGGCGCTCATGTCGTCAACCAGTTTCACTCCCGGAGCGGCAGCCAGCGCAGCACGGGCCTCTTCCACCGTGATGTCGCGCTCAAACTCGAGCGTAACGCTCTCGGAGTGCGAGCGCAGCACGGGCACGCGCACGCAGGTGCAGTTCACGCGCAGCTCGGGCAGGTGCATGATCTTGCGGCCCTCGTTCTGCAACTTCATCTCCTCGGAGGTAAAGCCCTCCTCCTTGACACCGCCGATCTGCGGAATCAGGTTGCTCGCCAGCTGGGCGGCAAACGCGCGCGGCTCGGGAATCTCCTCGCCACGGCCCAGGGCGGCAAGCTGAGCCTCGAGCTCGGCCATACCGGGAGCGCCAGCGCCCGAAGCTGCCTGATACGTGGACACGATCATACGCTTCACGCCAGCAAGCTGGTGCAGCGGCCACGTGGGAACCAGGCCGATGATGGTCGCGCAGTTGGGATTGGCGATAAGGCCGTGATGCCACTTGATGTCGTCGGCATTGATCTCGGGCACGACCAGCGGCACCTCGGGATCCATGCGGAAGGCGTGGCTGTTGTCGACCACGACGGCGCCGCGCTTGACGGCCTCGGGCAGTAGCTCCTTCGCAATATCGTCGCCGGCGGCGCCGAGCACGATGTCGCAGCCCTCAAAGGCCTCGGGGCAAGCCTCCTCAATCACAACCTGCTCGCCGCGGAACTCGACGGTCTTGCCCGCAGAGCGCGCGCTCGCTAGCAGCTTGAGCTTGCCGACCGGAAACTCCTGCTCGTTGAGGCACTCAAGCATCTGGGTGCCCACGGCTCCCGTCGCGCCCAAAATAGCAACCGTGTACTGTTTCATGCTTCCCCCTTTAAAGGCTGTGGCTTTTGCCCGCACGCCGAGCAGGCCGATTATTGTTGCCAGTGTATACAAGAACAGGGCGGGCACGAAACCCGCCCCGTCGAAACGAAACCGAAACGAAACGCCCCGCCGTAGTTTTTGAAGCAAGTCCCAAAAATCTACTGGGATAGCAGCTACTTGTGGAGCGCGGCCGGGGCGGGATCGACCGGCACGGGAGCCTCCAGGTCGGAGACCTTCACAATGCCGTTCTCGTCGGAGAAGGCGCGGTAAATGGTCCGAATCGCCAGATCGAAGTCCTTCTCCTCTACGCCGATAATGATGTTGATCTCGTCGCAGCTCTGCGAAATCATACGTACGCTCACGCCGGCCTGACCAAGCATGCCAAACAGATGGCCCGAGATACCTGCGCGGCCGCGAAGGTTACGGCCGACGGTCGCGATGAGCGCCAAACCCTCGACAACCTCGATCTCGAGCGGCTCGACCTCCTGCTGAATGTCGCCCACGAGCGAGTACAGCGAGTCGTGCACATCCCGCTCCTGCACCACGGCGCCAAAGCGGTCGACACCGGTGGGCATGTGCTCGACGGAGACGTCATAGCGCTCGAAGACCGAAAGCGCACGGCGCATAAAGCCGACGCGGGGCTTGGTGCGGTCGCGGGCAACGTTGATGGCGACAAAGCCGCGCTTGCCGGTCACGCCGGTAATGATGGGCTCCGCCTCGCCCTCGTCAGCCGTCTCACTAATGATGGTGCCGGGGTCCTGCGGCGCATTGGTGTTCTTGATGACCAGCGGAATACCCGCCTCGCGCACAGGAAACACGGCCTCCTCGTGCAGGACGCTCGCGCCCATGTACGAAAGCTCGCGCAGCTCCTCGTAGGTAACGCGGGCGATGGGCTGAGCCTCGGGCACAATGCGAGGATCGGCAGAATAGAAGCCCGAAACGTCGGTCCAGTTCTCGTACAGGTCGGCGCCTAGGCACTTGGCCAGGATCGAGCCGGAAATATCGCCGCCACCACGGTCGAGCAGCTTGATCTGGCCCTCACGCGTCGCGCCGTAGAAACCGGGCATAACAAAGCCGCCCTGCTGGCCGTACTCCTGCACCAGCTCGGCGGTGCGGTTCATGCTGAGCGTACCGTCATGATGGAACGCCACGACCGTCGCGGCATCCAGGAACGGCAGGCCCAGGTACTCGGCCATCAGGCGAGCGGTAAAGTACTCGCCGCGGCTTACGAGCTCCTCAGTAGAGTAGCCACCGGAGCGAGCACGCTCGGCAAAGGCCGCAAACTCTTCGCGGATGGGATAGGTGAGCCCCAGCTCGTCAGCGATATCAAAATAGCGCTGGCCGATGTCCTCGAGCAGCTCCTCGCACGACACGTGGTACTTGACGTGCGCGTTGACCAAGTAGAGCAGATCGGTCACCTTGGTGTCGCCCTTAAAACGGCGACCGCAGGCAGAAACCACCACAAAACGGCGGGCCGGATTGGCATCGACGATGGCCTTGATCTTCTTAAAGTGTTCGGCGTCGGCGACCGACGAGCCGCCAAACTTGGCAATCTTAATCATGGGCTGGAGGTTACCTTTCTAAAAAGCCTCTGCGAACCTATTTTGCGCGCTCTGATACCATGGTTTCACCGATTGGGACCAAGGCATCCGAGGAGCAGTGTTATATGGGAACTTATCATAGTACACGAGGACGCACTTTATCGTGCTCAAGTAAGGTGGCAATCCGTACCGGCATCGCTCCCGACGGGGGTTTGTTTGTCTCGGACGAGCTCGGCACCCAGCAGGTCGATATCAGCTCGCTTGCAGATAAATCGTACTTTGAAATCGCTCAAGATGTGTTGGGAATGTTACTGAATGATTACACGACCGAAGAAATTTCGGCCTGTGTGAATGAGGCATACCGCGGCACGTTCGCGAGCGAAGAGGTCACGCCGCTCGTCAAACTCGACGCCGCACCGGGCGCTGACGTCCCTCAGACCTATGTGATGGAGCTCTTTGGCGGCCCCACGAGCGCCTTTAAGGACGTCGCCCTGCAGATGCTCCCCCGTCTGATGGCCCGCACTTCCGCCAAGGACGGCGGCGCTGAGCGCATCATGATCGTCACCGCCACGTCGGGCGACACGGGCAAGGCAGCACTCGCCGGCTTTGCCGACGCCCCGGGCACGGGCATCACCGTCTTTTATCCCGAAGGCAAAGTCAGCCGCGTGCAGAATCTGCAGATGTCCACGCAGGAGGGCGATAACGTCGCCGTCTGCGGCATCCGCGGCAACTTCGACGATGCCCAGAGTGCCGTCAAGCGCATCTTTGCCGATAAGGAGCTTGCCGAGCGCCTGGAAGCCGCCGGCACTGTGCTTTCGAGTGCCAACTCCATCAACGTCGGCCGCCTGGTGCCGCAGGTTGTCTACTACTTTGCCGCCTATGCGCAACTGCTGCGCGCCGGCGCTATCGAGGCTGGCGACGCCGTAGAGTTCTGTGTGCCCACCGGCAACTTTGGCGATATCTTGGCCGGCTACTACGCCAAGTGCATGGGTCTGCCCGTCGCCAAGCTCGTCGTGGCGAGCGACAAGAACAACGTGCTTGCCGACTTCCTGACCACCGGCGTTTACGACCGTAACCGCCCGTTCTTCACGACCATCTCGCCGTCGATGGACATCCTTATTAGCTCCAACCTGGAGCGCATGCTCTACTTCTTGTCCGACGGCGACTGCGAGCTCGTTGCCGGCCTTATGGAGCAGCTGGCACAGACTGGTCGCTACGAAGTTCCCGCCGACCTGCTGGCAAAGATTCAGAGCGTCTTTGGTTGCGGTTGGGCCAGCGAGGACGAGGTCCTCACTGCCATCAAGAGCTGCTGGGACGCGAACGGCTACGTGATCGACCCGCACACCGCTTGCGGCTATCACGTCTTCGAAAAGGTCGCTCCCGCCGAGGGCGCCAAGGCCCGCGTGTTGCTTTCGACCGCCAGCCCCTACAAGTTCCCGCGAGCCTGCTGCGACGCCTTGGGCCTCGACGTTCCCGAGGATGATTTTGAGGCTATGCGTGTGCTCGAGCAGGCCACCAACACGGTCGCCCCGACCCAGCTCGCCGAACTCGAGTCCAAGCCCGTCCGCTTCGAAGACGTCTGCGACGTCGATGAGATGGCAAGCTACGTCGAGTCTGCAGCAAAACGAATGAGCACCAACTAAACCCCTTATTAAGCGCCGGCGAAAGCCGGCGCACCTTCTTTTTATTAAGCTTTCGGGATGATGACGAGCATGCGAGCGGGTCTGGCCGTTTAGTTCGTCGCGAGTTCCGCACGAGCCGGAAAGCACTTAATGTGCTTTCCGAGCGAGCCAGGACTGCCCGAGCAGCGAACTAAACGGCCAGACCCGCCCAGGAGGACCCACATGATCAAAATCACCGTCCCAGCAACCAGCGCCAACCTAGGCATCGGCTACGACACCCTCGGCATGGCCGTCAGCCTCTACTCGCACTTCACCTTCGAGCGTACCGACAAGCTCACCATCACGGGCTGCCCCGAGGAGTTCCAAAACGAGAACAACCTGGTCTATGTGAGCTTTGTCGATGCTCTGGCCGCCTGGGGCGAGCAGGCCTTCCCCGTTGCCATCGACATCCAGACCGATGTACCCGTCGCTCGCGGCCTGGGTTCCAGCTCCACCTGCGTCGTCGCTGGCATCATGGCGGCCGCCGCGCTGACGGGCCACACCGTCGACCGTGCCGAGCTCGTCCGCATTGCCACCGAGGTCGAGGGCCATCCCGATAACGTCGCCCCTGCCATCCTGGGCGGTGCCGTTTGCTCCTTTACGCCGACTGATTCGCTCCCCCAGTGCCTGCGCTACGAGGTGAGCGATCGCTTGCGTTTTATTACCGTGATTCCGCCCTACGAGGTGCATACGAGCGAGGCGCGCAAGGTTGTGCCGCAGGAGATTCCACTCTCCACCGCCGTATGGCAGATGGGCCGCATCGCCGGCATGACGCGCGGCCTGGAGACCGGCGACCTTGACCTGATTGCCGCCGCCAACGACGACCGCATCCAGGAGCCCTATCGCCGCCGCCTGATTCCCGATTACAACGCTGTGCGCGACACCTGCCTTAATGGCGGCGCCAAGACCATCTGGATCAGCGGTTCGGGCTCGACCCTCATGGCTGTAACCGATGACACTATCGTAGCCAAGTTCCTGCAGGTCAAGCTGCGCGAGCAGTTCCCCAAGTGCGATACGCATATTCTGACGTGCGACACGGAAGGCGCTCAAATCGAGTACCTGTAGACATCGCCGATCGGTCTGTCCGGGCCACCCAGGGGCATCCCCTTAAAAACGTCCTCGCACTTGAGGCCCGCCTATCCCGCTCCTTCGGAGCTGCGGATAAGTGGGCCTCGTGCTGCGGAATGTTTTTAAGGGGATGCCCTTGGGCGGCCCTACAACAACATTGCCGGCGATGTCTACAGGGACCCACGCTTTGAAAGGGCGCCGGGCTGATAATTTGGCTTTTTATTGGCAGGGGCTCTTGCTAGGCTGGAGCACTTCCTAGAGGCGGGCATCGGCTGTGTGCTTGGTTTAGGCGGCGCTGGTTTCTTTGTATTCGAAGACTGGTTCTAGGAGGTCTTCGATGTTGCAGTGGAGGGCTTTTGCTATGGCTCTTACGCTTGTTACCGAAGCTTCGTTGATGTTTCTCTGGCGCTGCTCGTACATTTGGATTGAGCGGAGTGATACGCCTGATTCGTATGCCAGGTCTTGTTGGGTTTTCTTAAGTCTCTTTCTCGCTAGCGCCAGCTTAGTTTGACAAGGTTTTTTCTTCGCTATATCACAAACAAGACTCGCCACACGTTCCTCTGAGGCTTCATGCCAGGGGTAGTACAGGTTGCGCAGTGCGTCAAACGGAACGACATGCAGCAGGTCTTCGAAAGACTCCCCTAAACGCCACTGCAGATATGCCAGTATCCAGCCTGTCCAATACTCTGGCGTCTTCTCAAAACGAT
>CABUDB010000027.1 GCA_902490245.1 uncultured Collinsella sp. | reverse complement strand
CGCGATATGCGGCGATCGCTCGAGCTCTTTAAGCTTTTGCCCTCCAAGAGCTACGTGTGGACCTATACGCTGCTATGCGGTCGCATCCGTGAGCTGATCGTTGCCAAGGCGCTCGATGCGCGCGGACAGGGTCGTGAGCTGGCCGCAACGCTCAAGCTCCAGTCCTGGCAGGTCAAGAATCACCTGACCTGGGCACGTCGCTTTTCGATGGCAGAGCTCGTCGCAGCGCTCGAGGGCGCGGTCGATGTGGAGCTCGCGCTCAAGGGTTCGGCCGATTCTCAGACGGCGCTTTTGCTCTGGATTACGAACATCTTGAGAAAATCGTGATGATACCTGCCTATTTGACAAATTCGTTCTATCCCTTTGAGGGGGAGCGTGCTATAGTAGGCGCTTGCATGACCTCACCGTGTCTCAGAGGTGTCATACATTTTTTGCAAGGAACTCGAAAGGAACTCCAGAAGTGGCAAACATCAAGTCTCAGAAGAAGCGTATCCGCACCAATGAGGCAGCTCGCATGCGTAACAAGGCTGTCAAGTCCGAGCTCAAGACGCTGACCAAGCACGTCCAGTCCGCCGTCGCCGAGGGCGACGCCGAGAAGGCCCAGGCTGCCCTTAAGACCGTCACCAAGCGTCTCGACATGGCTGCCGCCAAGCATGTTATCCACAAGAACCAGGCTTCCAACCGCAAGTCCGGTCTTGCCAAGCTCGTGAACAGCATCAACGCCTAAGTTGTAAATTTCACACCACACAGATTACGCGCATAAATGGAGCCTGTTTTATGGAACAGGCTCCATTTTTTGTACCGCTCGGGTAAGATAGTCCGCATGAATACTTCAATTGACATTTCCCACATCCGCAACTTCTCGATCGTTGCGCACATCGACCATGGCAAGTCCACGATCAGTGACCGCATCCTCGAGCTCACCCATACCGTCGACGAACGCGACATGGAGTCGCAGCTGCTCGACACCATGGATATCGAGCGCGAGCGCGGCATTACGATCAAGTCCAATGCCGTCCGCGTTTCCTATGACGCCGACGATGGTGAGACGTATCAGTTCAATCTGATCGATACGCCGGGCCACGTGGACTTTACCTATGAGGTCTCGCGCTCGCTGGCAGCCTGTGAGGGCGCGGTACTCGTCGTCGACGCCACGCAGGGCGTCGAGGCGCAGACCGTTTCCAACGCGACGCTCGCCATGAACGCCAATCTGGACATTGTGCCGGCCATCAACAAGATCGACCTGCCCTCGGCCCATCCCGATGAGGTTAAGACCGAGATCGAGGATGACCTGGCGATCCCTGCCGATGATGCTGTGTGCGTCTCGGGCAAGACCGGCGAGGGCATTCACGATCTGCTGGAGTCCATCGTCTTTTTGATTTCGCCGCCTAAGGGCGATGCGAACGCGCCGCTCAAGGCACTCATCCTGGATTCGTACTTCGACGAGTATCGTGGTGTCGTCGCCACGGTGCGCGTCTTTGACGGCTCGATTAAAAAGGGCGATACCCTGCGCATGATGCAGGCAAAGGGCGACTTCTTGGTCGACGGCGTGGGCGTCAAGCGCCCTGCCGAGACGCCGGTCGATGCTCTGACCGTCGGCGAGGTTGGCTATGTGGTCACGGGTCTGAAGGACCCCGAGGCCGTTCGCGTGGGCGATACCCTTACGTGGGCGTCGAACCCCTGCCCCGAGCCGCTTCCCGGTTACCGCGAGGCCAAGCCCATGGTCTATACGGGCCTGTTCCCGATCGATAATAAGGACTACGAGAACCTGCGTGACGCGCTCGATAAGCTGCACGTCAACGATCCGTCGTTGGTGTGGGAGCCCGAGACGTCGGTGGCGCTCGGCTTTGGCTTCCGCGTGGGCTTCCTGGGCCTGCTGCACATGGAAGTCGTCAAGGAACGCCTGGAGCGCGAGTTCAACCTGGACCTCATTGCCACGAGTCCCTCGGTCGACTATCACGTCTACAAGACCGACGGCGAAATGATCGATGTCCGCAGCCCGCAGGATCTTCCCGAGGCCACGCGCATCGAGCGTATCGAGGAACCCTACCTCAAGGCTAAGATCATCTGCCCGCCCGAGTATACGGGTGCCGTCATGCAGCTCGCTATCGAGCACCGTGGCATTACAACCGACATGATCCATCTCACGAGCAAATCGGTCGAGATGCGCTTTGACATGCCGCTCGCCGAGCTCATCCTGGACTTCTTTGACCAGCTCAAGAGTCGTACCAAGGGCTATGCCTCGCTCGACTACGAGTTCAACGAGTACCGTCCCTCCGAGCTCGTTAAGCTCGATATCTTGCTTTCGGGCGACGAGGTGGACGCGCTGTCGTTTATCGTCCACAAGGACAAGGCCTATGGTCTGGCCCGTGGCCTGTGCGACAAGCTTAAGGAGATCATCCCGCGTCAGCTGTTCGAGGTGCCCATCCAGGGTGCTATCGGCAATAAGATCATTGCCCGCTCCACCGTCAAGGCGCGTCGCAAGGACGTGCTTGCTAAGTGCTACGGCGGCGATATCTCGCGTAAGCGCAAGCTGCTCGAGAAGCAGAAAGAGGGCAAGAAGCGCATGAAGGCCATCGGATCGGTCGAGGTCCCGCAGGAGGCCTTTATGGCGATCCTCAAGGTGGACGAGTAGGTCTATGGCGCTATCTGAATACAGCAAGCGGCTGCTGGGCGCCTATGCCGAGCAGCCGTTCCTTATGGCTCCCATGGCGGGCGTGACCGACCCTGCCTACCGCATCATGTGCCGCCGTCGCGGTGCCAACCTTTCCTACAGCGAGATGGTGAGCGTGGCGGGCCTTGCCTATGCCAGCAACAAGACCTGGCGCCTGGTGCTACCGGCCGACGAGGAGCAGCAGATTTGCGTGCAACTCTTTGGCTCCAAGCCCGATCAGTTTGCGAGCGCCGTCGCTGCCGTCGAGGAGCGCGTTGGCGATCGCCTGTCGCTCATCGATATCAATATGGCATGCCCCGCCCGCAAGGTTGTTACCAAGGGCGAGGGCTCGGCGCTCATGCGCACGCCCGATTTGGCCGAGAAGATCGTCGAGGCGGCGGTGGGCGCGGCGCATGTACCCGTGACCGTAAAGATCCGCAAGGGCTTTTATGCCGAGGACCGTAATGCCGCGACATTTGCCCAGATGCTCGAAGGCGCCGGTGCCGCCGCGGTGGCGGTGCATGGCCGCTGCGCCACGCAGCTCTATACGGGCCAGGCCGATTGGTCGGTCGTCGATGAGGTTGCCGACGCCGTTGAGATTCCCGTGATTGGTTCGGGCGATGTGTTCTCGGCCGAGGATGCCGCGGAGCATCTGCGCAGCTCGGGTGCCAGCGCGGTGTTTATTGCGCGCGGTATCTATGGGAACCCGTGGGTGTTTGGCGATGCTCGCGCCCTTGCGCTCGATGGCATACCGGTGCCGGCTCGCAGCTCCGTTGAGCGCCTGGACGCCCTGCGTGAGCACCTAACGCTGACGCATGAGCTCCTGCCGCTCATGTCGCGTGCCCGCACGTACGCAAGCTGGTACTTAAAAGGCATGCCCCATGCTGCAGCCTGGCGCGCGCAGGTGGTGCGCTGCTCCACGTATGAGGAGTTTATGGCGCTGGTCGATGAGATCGAGCATGATGTGGTGGCCTGTGAGGCTGCCCTTGCCGCCGGCGAATCGGTGCCCCCTCATCCGCTGGAGGCTTAAGGGTGGCCGTTACAGCGCTGTACGTGCACGTGCCGTTCTGTGCCCAAAAGTGCCGCTACTGCGACTTCGACTCGCGCAGCTTTGCTTCGTGTGATTTGGATGCCGCGCTCGATTCCTATTTTGAGCAGTTGTACGCGCGCCTCGATGCTTTTGGTAAGGCTGGGGCCCTCGACCAGATCCGCACCGTCTATGTTGGCGGCGGTACGCCGTCGCTGGCGGGGGAGCGCCTGGTGGAGCTGGCGCGGCGTATTCGTGCGTGGTGCGCCCCCGTTGAGTTTACCTGCGAGGCCAATCCCGAGTCGCTGACCGCCGAGCTCGCTACTGCACTTGTCAAGGTTGGTGTCACACGCGTCTCTCTGGGCGTGCAAACGCTCGATAACACCGAACTTACTGCCATCGGCCGTATTCACGATGCCGATCGGGCGCTCGCTGCCATCGCGACGGTCAAGGACGCTGGACTTGACGTGTCGTGCGACCTTATGTGCGGACTTCCCGGGCAGACTGCAGCGAGTTGGAGGCGCACGCTCGATGGCGTGCTGGCGGCGGCTCCGCATCATGTGTCGGTCTACCCGCTCACGCTCGAGGAGGGGACGCCCCTCTATCGTATAGCGTGCCGCGACGTGTCGCTCGAGCCTGATGAGGATTTTCAGGCCGCCTGCATGGACGTGGCGCGCGAGCTCCTGGGTGCCGCCGGCTATCACCCGTATGAAGTGGCGAGCTACGCGCTCGACGGCCATGAGTGTGCCCATAACATCGCGTACTGGACCGGACAGGGCTACCTGGGCCTGGGCCGTTCTGCCGCTGGTATGCTCGACGCTGGGGATTTCGACCGCTTGGCCGGGCTGTTCCCCGGCGTGTCTTCTCGAGGCGATGCGCACCGCGTGCGTCTGGTGCAACGCGACGATGACGCGACGGCGTTCGAGGCCGAACATCTGTCGCAGCGCGAGACTGCGGCCGAAGACCTGATGCTCGCCTGTCGCATGACGCGCGGTGTCGCGTCCGACCTGTTGGTTCGCGCGGCTCGTGTCATCCCGGCCGATGAGCTGGCAGCTGCCTGCGATCGCGCGCTCGAATTGGGTCTTGCCACTTGGGTGCCTGAGACGCTCGGGGTCCATGAGGGACCCTTTACTTCGGCAGATGTCGTCGCGGGCCATGTTCGAGCTCGTCTGGCGCCGACCCATCTGGGCTGGCTCGATGGAAATGTTCTGTTCGAGCTGTTTTGGGATCTAGCTTAGGCCGCTCGGGTAGAATTACCGAAATATATACGCTGCTGTGAGCAGGAGGTTGCCGCGCATGGCGACGATGAACGAAAAAGATTACTACGAGATTCTGGGTGTCTCCAAGGACGCCACCTCGCGTGATATACAGAAGGCCTTCCAGCAAAAGGCCCGCAAGCTCCATCCGGACGTCAATAAAGAGCCGGATGCCGAGGAAAAGTTTAAAGAGGTTTCCGAGGCCTACGCCGTGCTTTCGGATGAGCAAAAACGTGCGCGCTACGACGCCATGCGTTCTGGCAATCCCTTCGCCGGTGCTCCTACGGCTTCGCCTTATGGTGGCGGCTACGCCGGCAGCACGGGCTATGGCAATCCCTTTGAGGGCGGCTTTCCCTTTGGTGGCGCCTGGGGCCAGCAGCGTCGCGGCCAGGCTGCCTACAATCCCGAGAACGGCGCCAACGTGGTCGTCGATATCAAACTCGACGCCAAGGAGGCCAAGGGCGGTGCCCGCAAGACCGTCCGCTACACGCGCTTCGATACCTGTAGCAACTGCGGCGGCTCGGGCTCTGTTTCGTCCGAGCATGCACATACCTGCCCGAGCTGCGGTGGCCGCGGCCACATCGACGTCGACCTGTCCTTCCTGTTTGGTGCGGGCACGTTCCAGTCGGTCTGCCCCGAGTGCGGCGGTTCCGGTAAGGTCGTGGCCGACCCCTGTCCCGATTGCGGTGGTAGCGGTCGTACTCGCGTAACCTCCGAGCAGACGATTGAGTTTCCTGCCGGCACGCACGATGGCGACGAGGTCCGCATTGGCGGCATGGGTCATGCTGGCACCAACGGTGCCGCGGGCGGCGACCTGGTCGGCCGCGCCCATGTTGAAGCCGAGCGCTTGGAAGGCAAAGCTCGTACCGGTTTTTACCTGATGGGCATCGTGGCGCCGTTTTTGGTGCTGTCGGCCATTTCGGGCGTGTTCTCGGCCTTTGCCGTGATGTGCTTTATTCCATTTACCATGGGCCTATTTATGGTGCTTTCGGACGGTGTGCTTCATCGCAGCCTGCTGTGGTGGAAGCGCGGTGCGATGCAGTTTGCCAACGGTTTTGCCAACGGCTTCATGTTCGCGCTCGTGTCGGTTTGGTTCGCGAGCTGCTCGCAACGGGCCATGCTTTCGCCGTATCAAATGCAATAACATCAAACCCTCTGTTTGCGGTCGGCCCAGCTTGGGTATAGGACGCACTGTGACAATAATGAAAGTCGGAAGGATTCGGTCGTGTCGGAAAATAGGGATTACTACGAGGTACTTGGCGTCGACAAGGATGCCGACGCGCGGACGATTAAGCGTGCGTTTCTAAAGAAGGCCCGTACCGTACATCCGGATGTTTCGGACGACCCCGAGGCCGAGGCCAAGTTCAAGGAACTCAACGAGGCCTATTCCGTTCTTTCCGATGAGCAGAAGCGTGCTAACTACGACCGTTACGGCACCGCGGACGGCCCCGGTGGCTCTGGTTATGTCGACATCAACGATATCTTTGGTGGCATGGGCATGGACGACCTGTTCTCGTCGTTTTTTGGCGGCGGTGCCGGCGGTGGCGCCCGCGGCCGTCGTGAGCGTCGTCGCGGACGTGACATGGCCATCTCGCTTTCGGTGACGCTCGAGGAGGCGGCGCTCGGCTGCAAAAAGACGATCAGCTATGATCGCCTTGCTCCTTGCGAGGACTGCAACGGTACCGGTAGGGCCGAGGGTGCACAGGAAAAGCAGTGCAGTCGCTGCCACGGTACGGGCTACGTCACGACGGTTCAGCGATCGTTTTTGGGCCAGGTTCAGTCTTCCTCGCCTTGCCCCGACTGCCATGGCGAGGGCACGGTTATCGACCATCCCTGCGAGACCTGCGACGGTCAGGGTCGCACGCCTTCGCACGAAAAGATCGACATCGATATTCCCGCCGGCGTTTCGACCGGTCGCCAGCTGCGTGTGAGCGGCTTTGGCGAGGCCGGCCTTCGCGGCGAGCCTTCGGGCGACCTGATTGTCAACGTGCGCGTTGCCGACCATGAGCGCTTTAAGCGCAACGGTGATGACCTGTACCTGGTGAGCGATATCTCGATTGCGCAGGCTGCGCTCGGCTGCGAGATCGAGGTCGAGGGCATTATGCCCGACGAGGTCGTTAAGGTGACGGTTCCCGCCGGCGCCCAGTACGGCGACACCGTGAGCGTCAATAATTACGGCATGCCGCGCATTGGCGGTGGCGGTTCGCGTGGCCGCCTGATCGTGCAACTGCGCGTGGTCGTTCCCACCAATCTTTCCAATAAGCAACGCGAGCTGCTCCGTGCTTTTGCCGATGAGATGGGCGATGACGTCGCTTCCGGTAAGAAGTCGGTGACCGACCGTATCAAGAGTGCCCTCGACGATATCCTCGATTAAGGAGCCCGCGTGCTCGCACCCCATATTTCCGTCGTCAACCTCGGCTGCCGTGTCAACCGGGTTGAGTCTGACCGTATCACTGCCGATCTTATGCGCCTGGGCTTTGCTATGGTGGAGCCCCACGATGCCGATCTGATCGTCATTAACACCTGTGCCGTTACGGGCGAGGCCGAGGCCAAGACCCGTAAGGCCGTCCGTCATGCGCTGGCCCATCCAAACGAGCCCTATGTGGTCGTGACCGGATGCGTGGTCAATTTGCATCCCGAGGAGCTGTTGGAGCTTTCGGATCGCGTGATTGCCGAGCCGTCTAAGATCGATGTCGTCGAACGTGTCTGCGAGGTGCTGGGCGTTGAGTCCGATAGCGTTCCCGCCTGCAGCGATGGTGACGTGGTCGATGCGCTCGGTCGTTCGCGGCTGGGCGTGAAGATCCAGGATGGCTGCAACCATCGCTGCGCCTATTGCATTGTGTGGAAGGCGCGCGGCCCCGAGCGCTCCGTGCCCGTCGAGTCCGTGCTTGAGCAAGTTCGCGAGGCCCAGGAGGCCGGCGTGCCCGAGGTGGTGCTGACCGGTGTGAACCTGGGTGCCTACGATGGCAAGAGCGCGACCGACGAGCATGTCGAAATCGATGAGCTGCTCGAGGCCATCATGGAGCGCACGACTATTGCGCATGTGCGCATTTCCTCGGTCGAGCCCATGGATATCTCTGAGCGTCTGCTTAAGGTTATGGCGCGCTATCCGCAGCGTATTGCCCCGTTTTTGCACCTGCCCGTGCAGTCCGGCTGTACGGCGACGCTGCATCGCATGGGTCGTCCCTATAGTGCCGAGGCCTTTGAGGACACGGTGCGTATGATTCGCGCCAACTTGCCCCAGGCGTCTCTTTCGTGCGATGTCATCGTCGGATTTCCTGGTGAGACGGACGAGGAGTTCGAGGAGTCGCTGGCGCTGTGCCGCCGTGTGGGTTTCTCGCGTATGCACGTGTTCCGCTACAGCAAGCGTCCCGGTACCCTTGCTGCCGACATGCCCGACCAGGTGCCGCCCGAGGTTATGGCCGAGCGCAGCCGTCGTATGCGAGACACGGCGCAGGAGCTCGCTATTGCCGATGCTCGTCGTCGCGTGGGCACTGTCGAGCGTGCCGTGCTCGAGTATGGTGACAACCTAACGCTCGGTTCGTTCCATCATGCCCGTCTTGACGATACCTGTGGACTTACAGCCCCGTGCCTGCTCGATGTTGCTATCATCGGAGTCGATGATTCCGGCTTGGTCCATGCGCGCAGGGAGGTCCATGGAAGCCTCGAAGATTAGACTTACCGTTCCCGAGGGAATTGATCCCTCGCGCGTTTTGGGCGCCGGCGACGGCGTCCTTCGTGCGCTCGAGAGTTTGGTTCGCGCTCACGTGGTCGCCCGTGGCGATAGCATCGCCGTGAGCGGTGACCCGGACGAGGTCGAAATCGTGGCGCGTTTTTTCGAACATGCTTTCCGCGAGGCGGCCGCCGGGCGCACGCTGTCTGCCGACGATGTCTCTCGCTGCCTGGCCGTCTTGCGCGACGGCGAGCACGAGGCTACGTCGCTTCGCGATGACGTGCTGCTTTCGTATCGCGGCCGCGTCATTCGCCCCAAGACGCTCGGGCAAAAGCGCTATGTGGATGCCATCCGCTCGCATACCATCACGTTTGGTCTAGGTCCAGCCGGTACCGGTAAAACTTATCTGGCCATGGCGCTCGCCGTTGCCGCGCTCAAGCGCCACGAGGTGGGCCGTCTGATCTTGACGCGTCCGGTTGTCGAGGCGGGGGAGAACCTGGGCTTTTTGCCCGGCACCCTCGAGGAAAAGATCGATCCGTACATGCGTCCGCTCTACGACGCCCTTTTTGACATGATGGATCGCGAGCGAACCGATGAGCTTATGGAGCGCGGCGTGATCGAGATCGCCCCGCTTGCCTATATGCGCGGTCGTACGCTGAGCGATGCCTTCGTGGTGCTCGATGAGGCGCAAAATACCACGCCCGAGCAGATGAAGATGTTCCTGACACGCCTTGGATTCAACTCCAAGTTCGTGATTACCGGCGACCTCAGCCAGCGCGACCTGGTGGGTCGTCGTGGTGGCTTGGCGGATGTCGAGAAGATTTTGGGCCGTGTCGACGATGTGGCGTTTGCACACCTGGAGCGCGCCGATGTGGTGCGCCATGCCCTGGTGGGTCGTATCGTCGAGGCATACGATGCTTATGATGACGTGCGTGAGCAGCGCTCGCGCGACCGAAAGGAGTCCCGTTGAGTGTATTGATCAGCAACGATGCCGAGCTCGATACGCTGCTCGACGCGCAGGAGGTGGTGCACATCTGCGAGGTTGTGCTTGCCGCCGAGGGCGTTGAACGTGAAGTCGAGATTTCCCTTTCGTATGTCGACGAGGACGAGATGCACGAGCTCAACCACGAGTGGCGTGGCATCGACCGCACCACCGATGTGCTCTCGTTTGAATGCGACTCGGCCTTTGACGAGGATATTCCCGCCGACGAGACGCTCGAGCTCGGCGATATCATCTTGGCCCCGCAGGTCATTGCCCGTCAGGCCCCCGGCTTTGGTAATAGCCCTGCCGACGAGTGCCGCCTGATGCTCGTACACGGCATGCTGCACCTGCTGGGGTATGACCATATCGAGGACGACGAGGCCGAGGTCATGGAGGCCCGCGAGGACGCTATCCTGCGCGATCTGGCGCTCGAGCGCGGCGAGGACCCCAAACTCGTTCACGTCGGCCCCATCACCAATCATGCCCACGACTAGGAGCCGTTTATGATTCCCGGATCGAACAAGGACCATCCGTCCTTTTTAAAGTCGTTCTCCTACGCCATGGAGGGCTTCGTCACCGCCGTCAAGACCGAGCGCAACATTAAGGTCATGCTCGTAGCGGGCGTGTGCACCGTCATTGCCGGCTGCATCGTGGGGCTCGACATTGCCGAGTGGGCAACGATTATCATCTGCTGCGGCCTGGTGATTCACGGCGAGCTGTGCAATACCGCCATGGAGGCCATTGTCGATCTGGCGACCCAGGAGCTCCATCCGCTGGCAAAACGCGCCAAGGACATCGCCGCCGCCTCGGTATACGTACTTTCAATCACCGCCGCGATTGTGGGCTTGCTGGTATTTGCCCACGCGCTCGGCTTTATTTAGAAAGGGATTCCCATGTCCGACAATATGCAGCCTATCGATGAAATTTTGGACGACGAGTCCCCGGATGTTAAGGCGACCGAGGCCTATGAGGAAGTCGAGGAGTTCGACCCGTTTGAGGGCATGAGCGACGAGGAACTCGACGCCCTGTGCGACGAGGACGACAGCCTCGCGGGCTTTGGCGACGTTGAGCCCGGTTTCCGCAGTGGCTTCGTGGCCTTGGTCGGCCGCCCCAACGCCGGTAAGTCAACGCTGCTCAACGCCTGCTATGGCAAAAAGGTCGCCATCACCTCGCCGGTGGCCCAGACGACCCGCCGCCGCATGCGCGCCGTCGTCAACCGCCCCGGCTACCAGCTGGTCTTTGTCGATACCCCGGGTATCCACAAGCCCAAGGACGGTCTAGGGTCCGAGCTCAACAAGAGCGCGCTGTTCGAGCTGAACGATGTCGATGTTGTCGCGTTTTTGATTGATGCCACCAAACCGATCGGCAGGGGAGACGCCTGGGTTGCCGAGCGCGTCAAGAATGCCCGTTCCAAGAAGGTCCTGGTGCTCACCAAGGCCGATGAGGCCGACCCCGCACAGGTCATGGAGCAGCTTAAGGCCGCCCACGAGCTTATGGAATATGACGACGAGATCGTGACGTCGTCGGTCAAGAACTTTAACGTCGATGCCTTCATCGAGACCGTTGCGCACTTTTTGCCCGAGGGTCCGCGTTGGTTCCCCGAGGACATGGGTACCGACGCTTCGGACGAGACGCTTGTTGCCGAGTTTGTGCGCGAGAAGGTCTTGCGCCGCACCCGTGATGAGATCCCGCACTCCGTTGGCGTGATCTGCGATGCGCTCGAGCAGACCAAGAAGGTGCTGCGCATGCACGCCACCATTTACGTCGAGCGCGAGGGCCAAAAGGGCATCATCATCGGCAAGGTCGTCCAGATCCACAAGGGGTCTGCCCAGCTGCTTTGCCAGCAGGCGGCCAAGGGTGGATTTGCCGCAGGAGGGCATCCCCACAAGGGCGATGTTCAGCGTCTCGCGGCGCAGCGTGGCGGTGATGCGCCGCACCTCAGCCGGGGCGTCCTCGAACTTGCGGCCAAGGAAATACTCGGCGGCGTACACCGCCTGTGCCACCAGCATCTCCAGCCCGCCTACGGCTACCGGCACACCGG
>CABUDB010000026.1 GCA_902490245.1 uncultured Collinsella sp. | reverse complement strand
GGGCCGGTGGGGCAATTTTGCCCCACCGGCCCCTATTCCAGCTCTGTTCTAGCGCTATTCCGGCTTGGTTTCTACCGTGGGAGTCTTGTCCGCTGCGACTGGGGTGCGGGCGGTGTCCATAGTCAGACAGTGCTTGGGGCAGCTCTCGATGCACTCACCGCACACCACGCAGGCATACGGGTCGATCGACCACGTTCCACCCTTGCGATCGACTGCGAGCGCGCCCGCCGGACAGCGACGCGCACACATGCCGCAGCAGATGCACGCGTCCATGTCATTGACGATATGCCCGCGCAGGCGCTCGGGCGCCGTCAGCTTCTCCTGCGGATAGCACACCGTGACCGGCTGCTTGACCATAGAACCCAAGGCCGTCTTGGCAAATGTCAGTAAACTCATGCCGCGCCTACCTTTCCGTGCAGCTAATGCAGGGGTCGATGGTCAGGATAATCATGGGCACGTTGGCAAGGAGCACGCCCTGCAGCGCATGTGTCAGACCCGCCAGGTTCTGCGACGTCGGCGTGCGCACGCGGAAGCGGTCCAGGTTCTTGGTGCCGTTACCGCGCACATAGTAGTACGCCTCGCCGCGCGGCTGCTCAATCACAACCTCGCCGCGTGCGCCGTCGGCCGGCGTAAGCTTGGTGCGCCCGCCGATCCCGTCGTGCGGAATCTTGCCCACAAGCTCCTTGATGATGTCCATGGCCTGCGTGACCTCGGCACAGCGCACCTGGCAGCGGGCATAGCAATCGCCATCGGTAGCAACGATGGGCTCAAACGCAGCCAAGTCCGCATAGGCACCGTCACCGAACATGCGCACGTCGTAGTCCACGCCCGAGGCGCGACCAAACGGGCCGACCATCGACAGATCCAGCGCGTCCTTCTTGCTGATCACGCCCACGCCATGCAGGCGCTCGCCGCAGCTGTCATCGTCCAAAAACGTATGCACCAGGGCCTCGTAGTCGGGGCGCATGGCATCGAGCGTCTGGACAATGCCTGCCAGCTCGGAGTCCTCGATATCATGCTTAAGGCCGCCGATCTCGTTAATCGACAGAATCACGCGCCCGCCGCAAGTGCTCTCAAAGATCTTGAGAATCTGCTCGCGCAGGGTCCACGAACGATAGAACAGTGCCTCAAAGCCAAAGGCGTCGGCAAGCAGGCCCAGCCACAGCAAATGCGAGTGAATGCGCGAAAGCTCGTGCAGAATGGTGCGAATATACTGCACGCGGCCGGGCACCTCGATGTCAAGCATGCGTTCGCAGGCGCTGGCATAGCCGCAGCTGTGGCCCACGGCGCAAATGCCGCAGATGCGCTCGGCGATGTAGCCAAACTGATGCATGTCGCGCTTTTCGGTGAGCTTCTCGAGCCCGCGGTGCACAAAGCCGATCTGTGGAATTGCCTCGATAACGCTGTCGTCCTCGATCACCAAGTCCAGATGAAGCGGCTCGGGCAGCACCGGGTGCTGCGGGCCAAACGGAATAACGGAGCGATGTGCCATGGACCTTACGCCTCCTCTTTCTGCTTGTCGCGGGCGGCCTTGGCGGCAAGCGCCGCGCGGACCTTAGCCGCTTTCTCGGGATCCATGGCGGCGAGCTTTGCCTCCATCTCGGCGGCTTTAAGTGCGGCCTTGGCCGCGGCCTCGTCATGCTGAGCATCGGAGCCGGCAGCCGCAGCGGGCCGAGCGACGGCGGCGCCCGCGGCATCACCAGCGCCCGCGGCGCCCTCCCCTGCAGCAGCCGCAGCAGCGGCGGCCTTCTCGGCCGCGGCCTTGCGCGCCTTGGCCTCGGCAGCGGCACGGACCTTCATGGCTTTCTCTCGCGCAGCCTTCACCTCGGGCGTGATAACGCTCATGGGCTCGGCAGTCGAGACCTGGTAGAAAAAGCCCTTAAAGTCGATCTGCATATCGGTGATGGCAAGACCGAATAGGTCGTGCGCTTCGTTTTCAAACGGGAATACCGCCGGATAGTACGAGCTGATGGACGGAATCTCCTGGTACTGATCAATTCCCTCAACCACCAGGTTCTCGATCGCATAGCTGCCGTCCTGCGCAATATGCTCCCGAGCAGCACGAACGTTGATAAACGTATAGACCAAGCGATACGTGCCGTCGTCGACGTTGCGCTCGGCGTGCATTTGCACAAAGCGGGCACCGGCGCCCTTGAGCGCCTGGACATGCGACAGGAGCTCGTCGATCCCGACGGTGGTATAGATTGCCTCTTGCATTACTCGGCCTCCTTTGCAGCGGCGGGCGCGGCAGGCGTCCCAGCGGCCGTGTCGCCGGCCTCCGCAGCAGCCACAAACCCGTCCTCGCCCAGCTCAACGCCACCGTCCCAGGTAGCGGCACCGCCCACGGTGAGCGGATCGCCGCCGGCGCGCATCACGGCCTCCTTCTGGTCCAGGATGCCACACGCCTCCACGATGGCATCGATCACCGTCTCGGGGCGAATGGCGCACCCGGGCGCGTACACGTCCACGGGAATCGCACGGTCCACGCCGCCGATCACGTTGTAGGCATCGCGGAACACGCCGCCCGAACACGCGCAGATGCCGCACGCCACCACGCACTTGGGCTCGAGCATCTGGCTGTAGATCTGGCGCACGACAGGCAGGTTCTGGGCATTGACCGACCCCGTCACCAAAAAGATATCCGCATGCTTGGGGTTGCCGGTGTTGACCACGCCAAAGCGCTCCGCATCGAACAGCGGCGTGAGCGAGGCCAGCACCTCGATATCGCATCCGTTGCAGCTCGAGCCGTCGTAATGAATAACCCACGGCGAGCGCGACATTTTATGATCCATGGATGCCGCCTCCTAAATAAATACGTCGACGAGGATGGGCATAAGGTTGAGCAGGCCAAACACCAGCGCCGCGCCCCAGCCGAGCTTAAAGCAGCTGCGCCAGGTGCTACGGGCGAAGGTGTTGTCGATCAGCACCTCGACAAAATACGTCGCAGCCATCACGACCAGGGCTACGACCCAGCTCACCGGGTTGTCCCAAACAAAGAACATGCCCACCCACATCAAAAACAGCACGGTCTCGCACCAGTGCATAAGGGTCATCTTTGCCAGCGTGCCGCCGCTCATCTCGGTGGCGACGCCCTGGACAATCTCCTGATGCGCGTGATGCGAGTACGAAAGGTCAAACGGCGACTTGCGCAGCTTGATGGTAAGCACCGCGAGCAGCGCGAGGAAAATGGGCGCGCTGTACACGATGATGGGGGCCGACTGCCCCGTCACGGCGATGGAATCGAAGCTATCGGTGGCAAGGTACAGGCCCACGCTCATCAGCAGAACGGCGGGCTCGTAGCTCATAACCTGCAGCAGCTCTCGGTCGGCACCAACCTGGGCAAACGGGCTTTGCGTCGAGGCGGACGCCAACACCACAAAGATCGCGGCGAGCGTCACCATAAAAGCGCACAGCAGCGTGTTGGAGCCCGACACAAAGATGCCGCCGCCCACCACGGTAAAGATGAGCGCGCACGCCATGTAGGTATCATCCATGGTGTTTACGCTGGCAGGGGCCTTGCGCAGCAACTTGGCAACGTCGTAGAAGGGCTGCAGCAGGCGCGGGCCCACGCGGCCCTGCATGCGGGCCGAGAGCTTGCGGTCGATGCCGTCGATCAGGCCGCCCACAAGCGGCGCCAGCAAGGCAAACGCCACGGTGCCAATAAATATGCCCACGACGCCCGAGCCTTCGAAATACTTGCCGCGCAGCACCGAGGGCGCACTCATGGCAAGCCGCTCGGGCCCAATCCACGCGCAACACAGCAGCGCAAACAAGATAATGCTGCAGCACACGACGCTACCCGCGGGGCCAATACGCTTCTCGCCAAGGGCGTCCTCCGAGTACCAATTGCGCTTTTCGGCCTTCACCTCGTGTCCCATCGAGCCGCGGAAATGGCGATATTTGTCGGTTCCCACGCCCGAAAGATATACGTTTACGTGCGGTTTGTTGCTCACGCGGAATGAAGTCAGCAGCACCACGGCGATAAAAGCCACGATAGCCACCATCAGATACATGGCGTCCTTGCCGATAACGTACGGCACGCGGCCAAACACCATGGCCAAGTAAGGCGACACCAGACCGCTCGAGATAACCGGGAACGCCACGCAGCACAGAATCAGCAGCGCGGCGATGGTGTTGAGGGCCATCCATTCGGTCTTATGGACATTGACCTCAACGTTTTGAGCCGTGGGGTCGACGCCCGAAAGCTTGGCAAGCCACTTGCCCCAGAAGAAGAACGTCGCGGCCGAGCCAAAGGCAAGCACCATGATCATGAGCACGTTGCCGGTCTGCGCAAACGCCACCAGGGCGCCCCACTTGGACACGAGCATGCCAAACGGCGCCACAAACATGCCCATGATGCCCAGCATCATCAGGCGTGTCAGGTGCGGCATGCGGCTGAACATACCGTCCATGTCCTCGATATCGCGGCTGCCGATATGATGCTCGGCGGTGCCCACGCACAGGAATAGCAGCGACTTGGCCACGGTATGGAACAAGATCAGGAAGATCGCGGCCCACACGGCCTCGGGCGCGCCGACGCCCAGGCAGGCGCTGATAAGGCCCAAGTTGGAAATGGTGGAGTACGCAAGCACGCGTTTGGCGTTGCTCTGCGAGATGGCCATGAGGGCAGCAAGCAAAAACGTGATGGCACCCACGCTCGTGACCATAAAGCCGGTCACAGGATAGATGGCATAGAGCGGACTCAGCTTGACCATCAGGAACACGCCGGCCTTGACCATGGTGGACGAGTGCAGCAGGGCGCTCGTGGGGGTGGGGGCAACCATAGCACCGAGCAGCCAGGTATGGAACGGCATCTGTGCGGCCTTGGTGAGTGCGGCGAGCGACAGCAGGATGACCGGCATCACCAGCAGCGCGGATTGCGCAGTACCGGCGCCGGAAAGCTCGATCATACCCGAGATGGTCAGCGGCATGCCGTTAACGTGCAGGTACATGAGTCCGGCCAAAAACGCGATACCGCCCAGCATGTTGAGGATGATCTGGGTAAAGGCGTTCTTGATGGCCTCGGGCGTGCGCGTGTAGCCAATCATAAGGAACGAGCACACGGTGGTGATTTCCCAGCCGCAGAACAGCCACTCAAGGTTGTCGCTCGTCACGATGACGAACATGGCCGAGAGGAACAGGAACATAAGCGCCAGGAACTGCGGGCGACGGTCGGGCGCGGTCTGCCCGCGCAGCGCAGCCTCGTGCTCGTCGTGGGCCTGGAAGTCCTTCATGTATCCCAGGGCATACACGCAGATCAGGCTGCCGACAATGCCGACGGCGAGGACCATGATTACGCTCATGTAGTCCAGGTAGAGCGGGGTTGCGGTGACGGCTTCGGTCGCGGGCAGCGTCATGGCTGCAAAGGCGAGCGAGCCCACCAGCTGGACTATGCCGAGCACACCGGTGAGCGCGTTCCTATATTCGTACGCGTTGTACAGGATGACGGCGCACAGGATGACGTCGATAACAGAACTGATGATCGAGAGCACATGCGAGGTGCCGGGGGCAACCTCAAAGCTCTGCGGACCCGTGCCAAAAAACATGACGGCGACTACAACTGTCACCGCCATAATAATGCCGGAACCTATGAGTCCCACCGCATCGCGGGCGCGGTCACCGCGCGCGAGCAGCATGCCCAGCGCCGGTACCAGCGGAAACAGGGTAAGGAAATACAGTAGCGTCATACCATCACTCCCCCATGCAAAAACGCTGCAATTGTTTAACGTTATAGCTCAATTACGGGGTTGCGGTGGCAGGTTTTCGGTCAACTGGGGAGTTTTAGGCGTACGGGGCAAGAAGTCGGTTCGCATTGGAGCAGAGGGGTGACGTTCCCTTACCGCAGCGACGGGCGCACGGGCCACTGTGCGCGGTTTATTAACCACTTTGGAGGATGTTCCAGTAGGCTCACGACGGTCCAAAAAGTTGGCGCGGCAAGAAAAATGCGCCCCTGTGGGCGCACCATCCCGTTCGCTATTCCGCCTTTTTAACGCGCGGCTTGCGACCGCGCGGCTTATCAACCAGCGCGGACTCACCGCTCTCGCGATACTGGCGGCACCAAGCCTTGACCGAAGACTCGCTGGGAATCTTGTGCTTGATCATGGCCTCGCGAACCGTTAAGCCGTTTTCCAAGCGGTCCTTGACCACGGCGAGCTTAACTTCGTACGAATAGGTGTGATGATGCGAACCGGCGTTGAGAACGGCGTCGGCACCGCCCACGGCATACGCGCGGGCCCACTGACGAGCCGTGGCCTGGGGAATGCCAAGCTCCGCGGCGAGGGCGCGATGACCGACCCCCTCTTGGAGGATCTCGACGGCGCGCTGCCTAACCTCGGGCGCATGCGTGCGAGTCCTAGTTGCTTCCGACATACCTGCCACTTCTTAGCCTTAACCGTTAATCTGCTTTCTTACGTGCAAGTTAGATAGTAGCATTTTACTGTTTGCTCAAAGCAGTTAATTAAAATAGACGCGGCGTTATCTGGGCATTTGGCACCAAATTACGACATTTCTTTATCGATTATTTACGCTGGTAGCTGGCTCGCAGCTAATCGTCATTCGCCTGTCAACAAAATTGACACCTCTTTATGTCCTTTGCTATAGCTGATATGATTATTAACCCCTCCCCCAATAATTTTGAGTGATCTGCAAGGCAGTAGACGTCCTCACTCCTCATGATTACCGCGCATTGCCATCCACCGGAGCAAAACAAAAAGGGCGGGACCTGCTGTGCTTGCAGGCCCCGCACCGATTGACACCCGACGGGACACAGCCGGGCGAGACGGATCCGCGCCACCGTCCCGCCTGGCCGCGATGTTCAACTACAGCTCGTTGGCCGCGTGATATGCCGTGCGAATGGCGCTCGCAATGTCGGCGGTGCGCTCGCCCGAGCAGTCGCCCACGCAGGTCACGGGCACCGTCACGCCGTCCAGGTCAAACGCGTTGGCCCTGGAGCCCACGGCCATCACCACGTAATCGCAGGCGATCTTCACCGGCTCCTCGGCGCCGTCCTCGGTGGTGCGAACAGCCTCCACGCCCTCGTCGGTAATGGCGGTCAGGCGGGTCTTCACGTGCTGCTCCACGTTGTGCTCGGCAAAGTCGCTCATGATCAGCGGCAGAATGGTCTCGGACTCGCCCGCGGCAATCTTGTCGAGCATCTCGACGATCGCCACCTCACAGCCGTGCTGCAGCAGGTACTCGGCAGTCTCGGTACCCACCAGGCCACCGCCAATGACGGCGACGCGGCCCGTAAGCTCCGCCTTGCCGGCCAGCACGTCCCAGCTCGAGACGACCTTGTCCGAATCGGCGCCGGATACGGGAATGACCACGTCGTGCGCGCCCACAGCCACAATCGCGGCGTCGGCGGCGTTGAGGTCCTCGGCGGTAGCGGCATGGTTGAGCTCAACCTTCACGCCCAGGCCGGGCAGAATCTTCTCGTAGTACTCGACCGAGCGCATGATCTCGTCCTTGCGCGGAGGCGCGGCCGCCAGCACAATCTGGCCGCCCAGATGGTCGCTCGCCTCATAGACGGTCACATCATAGCCGCGCTTGGCCGCCACGCGCGCGGCCTCCAGGCCGGCAATGCCGCCGCCCACCACGGCGATCTTCTTGTCGCCCTCGCCCGGCTTGATGGCGATGGTCGCCTCGTCGCCGTTCTCGGCATTGAGCACGCACGAGATGTACTTGCGGTTTTGAATCGCATCGACGCAGCCCTTGTTGCAGTTGAGGCACTCGCGGATGGGCTCACCCGTGGCGGCCTTCAGCGCAATGTCGGGGTCGCACATGAGCGAGCGGCCGTAGGCGATGATGTCGGCCGCGCCATCCTCCAGGATCTTCTCGCCGGCCTCGACCGAAACCACGCGGCCGACGGTTGCCACCGGCACGGAGACCAGGGCCTTAACGCGCTCGGCCACAGGCAGCGTCCAGTTGTAGGGCATGGCGCCCATGGGCGGAATGGTGTCGCCCATGTTACCGGTGTGGTTGGCCTGTGCGACCTGGATCATGTCGATGCCCGCGCCCTCGAGCAGCTTGGCGAACTCGCAGGCCTCGTCGGGCTGCAGGCCACCCTTGCCGCGCGGCGTGCCGTCGGGGTTCTCCATGATCACGGGGAGCTTGTACTCCACCATCAGCTGCGGCGCGGCTTCCTTAATGGAAGCGACGACCTCCAGCGCGTAGCGGACGCGGTTCTCGAACGAGCCACCGTACTCGTCGGTGCGCTGGTTGAGGATGGCCGAACATAGCGAACCCACCAAGCGGTCGCCGTGGACCTCGATGGCGTCGATGCCAGCCTGCTGCGCGCGGGCGGCCGAGGCGGCGATAGCCTCCTTGATCTGGGTGAGCTGTTCCACGCTCGCCTCGTTCACAAAGTGCTGCATGTCGTGGTGCAGCTTGGCGTAGGCCTGCTTGCGAATCTCGTTGGACTCGGCCATCTTGGCGGCAAAGGTCTCCTCATCGCCGGCGGCCTTGGCCTCCTGCGCGGCCTTGGCGGCGGCCATGGAGCCCATGACCATGCGGCCGACGCCGGGGACGTCGTACTCGGGGTGGAACAGCTGCAGCGCGACCTTGGCGCCGTGCTTGTGGACGGCGTCGGCCAGGGCCTTAAACGTGGGGATCTGAGCGTCGGTCGCCAGCTTGGGCGTGGGGCTTGCGGTCATAACGGGAGCGACGTCGCCGATGACGATGTAGCTCACGCCGCCACGGGCCAGGCGCTCGTAAAAAGCCAGGCTGCGCTCGCCGATGGAACCGTCGCGCTCCTCGTAGCCGGTGGTTAGCGGCGGGAACATAATGCGGTTCTTGAGCTCAAGGGGGCCAACCGTAATGGGCTGGAGCAGCTTGGATGCAGGTGCGGTCATGGACATTCCTCTCTTGTAGGCGCGGCGGCGATGTTGCCGCGTAGTTGTCTAGAGGATATGGCATGGGAGCACAGTGGCGCAACGGAAATCGGCGAATATCAGGTGGCGGCAGGTGGATGGGACGGGGCGGCCCGTCGGTTTGTCTCAATCTGTAACAGTTACGCGGCAAAACCGGGTCTTACTGTTACAGATCGAGACAAACCAAACCCGCCTGCTAGAAAATCTCAATCTATAACAACAACTCGGCAAAATCCGTCCCTCGTGTTACAGATTTAGACAAACACGACCCAACCCACCGGTATATCTCGGTCTGTAACACCTAGCCGCCCAAATCGGGTCTAGATGTTACAGATCGAGATTTTGTTTGAGAGGCCGAGAATTGGACCGAAAACACGGTCCCGAAATAACAAAAAAACTCGCCGGCTAGGCCGACGAGCTGCAAGTTCTTGGTCGCGGGGGCAGGATTTGAACCTACGACCTCCGGGTTATGAGCCCGGCGAGCTACCAGACTGCTCCACCCCGCAATGTCTGGGCGCCTCATGTGCGCAAAAAAGAATATTACGTGGGAGTTCGGTAAACGGCAAGGAAAATCTCGTAGAGCATAATTCCTTCATATTTAAACCTCTCAGCCCTTATCACCGTAAACGAATCACAGCCGAGCGCCGTCAATGGCACGTATACAATGGTGCGCGTCCTTTTATGCCGACACCGGGAGTAGACATGCTGCTCGCTATCGATATGGGAAACACGCAGACGGCCATGGGCCTGTTTGACGGAGACGAGCTGGTGCAGTCGTGGCGCATGCCTACCGACCGCTCCTATACCGCCGACGAGATCCACGTGCGCCTGATGGGCTTCTTTAAGATGTACGACCTTTCGCTCGATGCGGTCGATGCGATCGCCTTTGCGGGCGTGGTTCCGCAGCTCTCACGTGAGTGGCACGCCGTGGCCGACCGCATCGCGGCAGACGCCATCGTTATCGGGCCGCAGACGGCCGCGGTGACCAAACTGCGCGCGGCGCGCCCCCAAGCCGTAGGTGCCGACCGCGTCGCCAACGCCGTCGCAGCTGAGACTTTCTACGGCGCGCCGGCAATCGTGGTGGACTTTGGCACCGCGACCAATATCGACGTCATCGATGAGGACGGTTATTACATTGGTGGGGCGATCGCGCCGGGCATCCGCATCTCCATGGACGCGCTTGCCGCCCGAGCCGCCAAGCTCGCCAGCGTGCCGCTCGAGGCGCCCGAGCACGCCATCGGTCGCGACACCGAAGAGTGCATCAAGGTCGGCGCCGTGATGGGCGCCGCCGCCATGGCCGAGGGCCTGGTCACGCGCATGAAGCGCGAGCTGGGCCGCGAGGACGCCACCGTTATCGCCACGGGCGGTCTCGCCGGCATTGTCGCCGATTCGACCGATGCCTTCGACGTGGTCGACGGGCAACTCACCATCAAGGGCATCTGCGAAATCTACCGCCGCATGCAGGAGCTGGGATAGAGTAAACGCCAGGTCGCAGCAACCAGCCGCCAATCCTATTCCTCAAAATCGAAATTTTTTCAGTTTTGAGGAATAGGATTTTTTGCTAAGCCTCGCCGCACAACCACCTCGCCAGGTCCACGATCTGCACCCCATCGCGATCCGTGGCCTCGTGATGCGTGCGGGCAAGAATCATCTTGGGATACGCATCGCCAATGCTCAGCAGTGGCGAAATCTCGCGTTCAAACGTCTTATCCGAGCTGATGTCGTCGCTCACCTGAATGTAGAGCTTCTCGCTCCGCTTGATTGCTACAAAGTCTATTTCCTTTTTATAGAGCACACCGACGTATACCTCGTATCCGCGGCGCAGCAGCTCGATGGCCACCATGTTCTCGTATACGCGTCCCCAATCCATATCACGTGTACCAAGCAGTGCGTATTTGAACGCGTGGTCTGCCAGGTAATACTTCTCGCCGCTCTTAAGGTATTTTTTGCCGCGAATGTCGTACCGACGAACTTTATAGAAGGCAAACGCATCGCACAGGTACCCCATGTACGTGCCGACCGTCTTGTTCGTAATCTTTAGCCCATCCGCATTCAAAACATCTGTAATGTTGCGTGCCGACGTTATGTTGGAGACGTTGTCCATCATGTAATCGGCAATGCGCAGCAGTGCCGATTCGTTTCTCACGTTATGCCGCTGCACGATATCCCTCACAATGAGCGTCTTGAAGACATTGGAGAGATATTGGTAGCGCTGCTCCTGCAGTGGATAAGGGTAAGAGCCGGACATACCACCGGTTCTCGCGTACTCATCGAAGTCGCGATCGACCTCGCCCTCGTCACTATAGAGGCGATACTCCTCAAACGAGAATGGGAAAACCTCGATCTCGAACGTGCGCCCCGTAAAGAGCGTCGACAGATCGCTCGACAGCAAAAAGGCGTTCGATCCGGTGATGAAGATGTCGTACTGCTCGGATGCGTGGAGGCTGTTGATCGCGCGTTCAAAGCCGTCGCACATCTGAACCTCGTCGATAAGCAGGAAGTTTTGCTTGTCGGACACTCGATGCTCTTTCACATAGGCGAGCAGGGCATGATATTCGAGCAGGCCCTCGAACTCGTCGAGGTTGTAATTGATATGGATGACATTCGAATTGGACAGATTTGCCTCCACGTAATCGCGGAGGGCCTCGAGCAATTTTGACTTACCGCTACGGCGAATGCCCGTTATGACCTTGATGTCCGGTACGCCAATAAGGCTCGTCAACGTGTCCATATATGACGTTCTATTGATGAGTTTCATTGGTGCCTCCCTGCGGTCTTCTATCGCTATTCCTCAAAAACGAAAATTATTCAGTTTTGAGGAAT
>CABUDB010000025.1 GCA_902490245.1 uncultured Collinsella sp. | reverse complement strand
AGAAGGATTACGACAGCGTTCGCACGGGCATTTCGCGTGGCGTCGCCCAGATGCTGTTCTTCCTGATTCCGTTCGCGTTGTACCTGATTGTCTTCGCGCGTCCGCTCAACATGATTTACTGTGCCGGCAAGTTTGATGAGTCCGGCGTGGCGCTGGTGTCCGAGTTCCTTGTCTACCTGGCGTTCTCGCTGCCGCTCTACGGCGTGGTCGTGTTGATGCAGAAGAGCTTCTCTGCCTTGCTCGACATGAAGCCCTATAGCCGCTATTGCCTGTATTCTGCCATCGGCCAGGCCGGCTCGGTTCTGCTGTTTGGCGTTGTGCTGGGCTTCGGCATGCCGGCAATCGCGCTTTCGTATGTCGTCGACTACGTGATCTTGGTCGGTTGTTCGCTGTGGTGGCTGCGTCGTCGTCTGCGTGGCCTTCAGGTCAAATCTATCCTGCATGGCGGTTTCTTTGGCCTTTTGCTCGGTGGCCTGGGTGCTGCCGCAGGCGCCGGCGTCATGTGGGCGCTTGAGCACTTTGTCGGGGCACTTGGCGGCTCGATTCTGATTACTCTTGGCTACGTTTGCGTTGCGGGTGTCGTCTCGCTTGCTGTTACCTTTGGCCTTGCCGTCGTCCTTAAGATGCCCGAGGTCTCGGCGCTGCTTCGTCGCAAGTAGGTGCGCGTGGCCGGTCACGACAACATTCCAACGCTTGCCGAGCAGGTTTCGCGCGTTCCCACGCAGCCCGGCTGCTACCTTTGGAAAGACGCCAAGGGCGATGTCATCTACGTGGGCAAGGCGAAAAACCTACGCGCCCGCATGCGTCAATACGTGACACTGCAGGATGAGCGTCAAAAGATCCCGCTGATGATGCAGCTGGTGGCGAGCTTTGACTATATCGTGGTGGAGACCGAGCATGAGGCGTTGGTGCTCGAGCGCAATTTGATTGGTCAGTACCATCCGTACTTTAACGTCGACCTCAAGGATGACAAGAGCTACCCCTTTATCGCCATTACAAAGGGCGACCTGTATCCCGCTATCAAATATACGCGTGAGCGTCATAAGCCGGGAACGCGCTATTTTGGACCCTATACCGATAGCCGTGCGGCACGTGAGACGATAGATACGCTGCGCAAGGTTATCCCCATCTGCTCCGCATCCTGTGCGGAGTGGCGTCGTTGTCGTCGTATCGTCGAGTCCCACAAGGGCGAGGAAGACATCGTCAATATGATTTGCGCGCAAAACGGGCGTCCCTGCTTTGACTACCATGTCGGGCGCGGCCCGGGTGCGTGTGTCGGCGCGATTTCCCCGGCAGACTATGCCAAGAACGTCAAGCGTGTCGAGCGCTTTTTGTCGGGCCATCGCAAGGATGTCGTCGATGAGCTGACCTCCGAGATGACGGATGCCGCCGAGGCGCTCGACTTTGAGCGCGCGGCACGCGTCAAACGTCGTTTGGAGGTCATCAGGGGTCTGGACGATCGTCAGCAAGTCGTTTTTCCCTCCAGTGTCGATATCGATGTCATCGGTTTCTATCGCGAGGAGACCATCTCCGCCGCTTGCGTCTTCGTCGTTCGCGAGGGCCGAACAGTTCGCACCTGCGAGTTCATTCTCGACAAGGGTCTTGATGTTGACGAGGAAGAGCTCCAGTCGGGCTTTCTTAAACGCTATTACGATGAGACGGCTGATATTCCAGCTGAGGTCAACCTCTCCGTCGAGCTTGAGGATGCGGAGGCGCTGGGGGAGTGGCTTGCGGGCAAGCGTGAGCGTTCCTGCCATCTCCATAGGCCGCAGCGTGGCGAAAAGCACCGTCTGCTCGATATGGCATCCAAAAATGCGCGCCATGCCCTCATGCGCTACATGATGCGAACGGGGTACGCTGACGACCGCACCAATCAAGCGCTCCTGGAGCTCGAAAGTGCGTTGGCGCTGCCATCGCCGCCGTTGCGTATCGAGTGCTTCGATATCTCGACGCTACACGGAACCTTTACCGTCGCCTCGATGGTGGTGTTTACCAACGGGCGCGCCGACAAGAGCCAGTACCGTCGTTTTAAAATTCAGGCCGAATTGGACGAGGCAAACGACTTCGTGTCGATGTCCGAGGTTTTGGGACGACGCTATGCTCCTGAGCGCATGGCCGACGAGCGCTTTGGCTCGCGCCCCGATTTGCTCGTTGTCGATGGCGGTAAGCCGCAATTGACCGCTGCGATCAAGCAACTTGAGGCTCTTGGGCTCGATATACCAGTTTGTGGCTTGGCGAAGGCCGACGAGGAAGTTTTTGTGCCTTGGGACGAGACTCCTGTCGTGCTGCCGACCGGGTCTGCTTCGCTCTATCTAATTAAGCAGGTACGCGATGAGTCCCACCGATTTGCCATCACGTTCCATCGCGAATTGCGCGACAAAGCCATGACGGTTTCGGTGCTCGATGACGTTCCAGGCGTGGGACCCACCAGAAAACGTGCCATTATGCGCCATTTTGGCTCGATGAAGCGTTTGCGTGCGGCAAGCGAGCAGGAGATTGCAGAAGTTCGAGGCGTTCCGGCCGATGTCGCCAAAGCGGTCCACGAGGCACTTGTTGCATGGAATGCCGAGCGCGCCCAGACATCGGCCAACCGTTCCGAAAACTAAATGCGCTTCTAAACAACTGATATACATGATTGCGCGATTTTCAACCATTTATTTCGCCATGATTGCCTGCTGGTTTCGGGTTTTATTAACGCTAAAACGTTTGACTAACCCAAGTGAAAACCCTGCTATCCTGCGGGTTGACGAAGACTGATATCTCACCTCGTCGATACATACTGTCTGGCGAACCATTTGTCAATGAATTCGGTGAACGGTAGTAAATACCGTTCAAGCGTATGTATGTATCGGTCGCCGAGCGCGGCACCTCAGTTGGGTTCGTCGGTAGGTAAGGTATATATCGTCCGCAAGTTGCGCGGGGGCAAGTCTAGGTGCTCCCGAGTAAGATTCTCTATTGATAGGAGAAGACATGGCCATCATCAACAAGGGTATGTCCAGGCGTTCGTTCCTCGGCCTCACCGGCAGCGTCGCTGCTGTCGCAGGGCTTGGTCTCACTGGCTGCGGTGGCAGCTCTAGCGACGAGGGTTCCGCTTCCGGCTCCACCGATTCCGCCAACCGTGGCGGCGGCGTGATCACCGCTGGTTCCGCTTACGCTCCGTCCAGCTTCGATCCCGCCAGCACCGGCTCCGCTGTGGGCCTGGGTGCTAACTGGCACGTCGTCGAGGGCCTCTACGGCATCGATTACCACGACTACAGCACCTTCAACGAGCTCGCCACCGACGATCCCAAGTCTGTGGACGACACCACTTTCGAGGTCACCATCCGCAAGGGCGCCAAGTTCTCCGATGGCACCGAGGTCACCGCTGACGATGTCGTCGCCTCCTACACCGCTTGCGCCGCTTCCGCTACCTATGCTCCGTTCTTCCAGCCCTTCGAGTCCATTGAGGCCAAGGACGCCAGCACCGTGACGGTCAAGACCAAGGTCCCCAACTTCTCCCTGCTCAAGGATCGTCTGGCCATCGTCCGCGTTACCCCGGCCACCCAGACCGAGGAGGATCGCGCCAAGCAGCCGATCGGCTCCGGCCCCTGGATGTACGACTCCATCTCCGATACCGAGATCACCCTGGTTCCCAACCCCGAGTACAACGGTGAGTATGCTGCCGAGGATAAGAAGATCCAGTACAGCATCCTGACCGACCCCACCGCTCGCGTTACCGCTCAGCAGGAGGGCTCCACGCTCGTTATGGAGCTCGTTACCGCTGACGCCGTCGACCAGCTCGAGAGCGCCGGCTGCAAGATCGATAACGTTCAGGGTTTCGGCACCCGCTTCATCATGTTCAACGTCGCCAAGGAGCCTTGGAACAACGTCAAGGTCCGTCAGGCTGTCATGTATGCGCTCGACACCGAGAAGATGGTCAGCAACACCTTCGCCGGCCTTGCCACCGCTGCCAGCTGCTACCTGCCCAAGAGCTTCACCAACTATCATGAGGCTTCCACGGTGTACAAGACCGACGCCAAGAAGGCTAAGAAGCTCATCGAGGAGTCTGGCATCACCCCGGGTGCCATCACCCTGCGCACCACCGACAACGAGCAGATTAAGGGCATGGCCGCCCAGGTCAAGAACGACCTCGACGCTCTCGGCTTCGATGTGACCATCCAGACCGATACCTCGCCGGCCACCTACGCTGCCATCGACGGCGGCGAGGCCTACGATATCCTCCTTGCTCCTGGCGATCCTTCCTGCTTCGGCGCCGACCCCGACCTGCTGCTCAACTGGTGGTACGGCGACAACGTCTGGATGCAGACCCGTTGCCCGTGGAAGGAGTCCGCTGAGTGGCAGAAGCTTCACGGTCTCATGGACGAGGCTCTTGCCGCCGAGGGCGACGAGCAGCAGAAGAAGTGGAACGAGTGCTTCGACATCATTGCCGACAACGCCGTTCTGTACCCCGTTGTCCACGTCAAGACCGTCTCCGCTTCCTGGGACGATCCGTCCACTGCGCCCAACGGCGAGGCCCTCGATGGCTTCAAGGGCATCGGCACGACGAGCATGTCCTTCAGGGGCGTTGCGACCGTCAAGGCGTAAGACTCGCTTGAGTCTGTATGCAGGATGTCGGTCGTTGGGACCGTATCCTCATAGTTGAAACAAAGACCCGGGCGGCAACGATGTCGCTCGGGTCTTGTAATGAGTATCCGTACTCATATACCAGTTGGTCCTACCGACAAAAGAAAGGGGAGAGAACGTGAACAACTTGCTACGTTTGATTGGAAGGCGTCTTGTGGCGCTGCCGATCATGGCATTGGGCGTCACCGTCCTGGTGTTCTTCCTTATGTCGTTCTCCAAGACCGACCCCGCCTACACGGCGTTGGGTGACGGTGCCTCGCCCGAGGCGGTTGCCGAGTACCATGAGAAGTATGGTCTGGACGACCCCTGGCCCGTGCGCTACGTGCGCTATATGGGCGATCTGATCCATGGCGACATGGGCACCTATGGTGCTGCTCGCAACTCCGTTGCCAAGCGCATCTCTACGGCCCTGCCCGTCACGATGCAGCTGACCTTTATCGGTCTTGCCATCGGTGCGGTCGTTTCGTTTTTGCTCGGCGTCATCGCGGCACTGTATCGCGACAAATGGCCGGACCAAGTGATCCGCGTCTTTTCTATCGCCGGCTTGGCAACCCCGTCGTTCTGGCTTGCCGTTCTGTTGATCCTGCTGTTCTCTTCCTACCTTAAGGTACTCCCGGCATCGGGTGCTCTACCTCACTTCACCACGAATCCGGCTGGCTATCTGGGACGTATGATCATGCCCGCCATCGCCTTGGCATTTCCGCTGACGGGCCAGATGACTCGTATCGTGCGTACCGCCATGGTCGAGGAGCTCGACAAGGACTATGTCCGTATGGCTCGCGGCGCCGGCGTTCCCGAGAAGGTCGTCGTCGGCATCAACGTACTTCGCAATGCGCTGATCACCCCGGTCACCACCCTCGGTCTTAAGATCGGCTACCTCATGGGCGGCGCCGTCGTCATCGAGGTTATCTTCAACCTCCCCGGCATGGGCACCGCGATCCTGCAGGGCGTTCAGGGCAACGAGGCGAACCTGGTTCAGGGCGTCGTCATCGTCGTTGCTCTTGCCTTCATCATCATCAACATCGTGGTTGACATGCTCTACCTGCTCATCAACCCGCGCATCAGGACGGTGTAGATTATGGTAAAGATTCGAGAGAAGCAAACCGAGCAGCTCGAGAAGGCTGCCTCCAAGGGGCTCAAGCTCGGTGGTTGGAAGAAGATGACGCTGTCTTCCAAGATTGCCGCCGTCGTGCTGGTGCTGGTCGCCCTGACTGCGATTCTGGCGCCCCTCCTTGCCCCCTATAGCCCGGTCGAGATCTTTACGGCTCGCCAGGCTCCCGGCAACGGATTTATCTTCGGTACCGACGATAAGGGTCGCGACATTCTGTCGCGTATGCTCTACGGTGGCCGTTACTCGCTGATCATCGGCTTTGGCGCCACTGCCATGGCTCTGGTCTGCGGCTCGGTCGTGGGCGCCCTTGCGGCGGTTTCGCGCAAGGCCGTTTCCGAGACGATCATGCGTATCCTGGACATCATCATGTCTATCCCGGGTATCGCCCTCGCGGCCGTCTTCGTCTCCATCCTGGGCAACTCCGTGCCGTCGATCATCTTCGCCATCGGCTTTATGTACACTCCGCAGATTGCCCGTATCGTGCGCGCCAACATCGTGTCCGAGTACGGAGAGGACTATGTCCGCGCGGTCATCGTTTCCGGCGCCAAGGCTCCGTGGATTTTGATCAAGCATGTTCTGCGTAACTGCATCGCCCCGATCATGGTCTTCACCGTTACCCTGGTCGCCGACGCCATCATCTTCGAGGCCTCGCTGACCTTCATCGGCGCTGGTATCCAGGAGCCCACCGCTACCTGGGGCAACATCCTCGCCGACGCCCGCGGCGGCGTGCTCGCCGGCCGTTGGTGGCAGGCACTGTTCCCGGGCCTGGCCATCATGATCACCTGCCTGGCGCTCAACATCCTCTCCGAGGGCATTACCGACGCCATGGCCGCTGCTCCCTCCGCCGCCCTGGATCCGACCGACTCCTCCAAGCGTCGCGAGGCCGACCTGCTGGTCTCCGACCCCGTTCGCGCCTACAAGGAGCAGGCCCAGTCCCTCTCCGCTCGCCTTGGCGCCCTGCGCGATGTCGAGCTCAAGCGTGACGATCGCCATGTGCCTGACGAGTCTGTCGAACCGATTCTCTCGGTCCGTGACTTCTGCATTCAGTTTGAGCACCACGGCGATATCAACGTCGTCGACCATGTCAACTTTGACGTCCGTCCTGGTCAGACCATGGGCCTGGTGGGCGAGTCCGGTTGCGGCAAGTCCATCACCACGCTGGCCATCATGGGCCTGACCGACGATGACGAGCACCTTTCCGGCGAGGTCCTCTGGGAGGGCCGCGATCTGCTCAAGATGAGCAAGAAGGAGTGGTTCGGCCTGCGCGGTACCGATATCGCTATGGTCTATCAGGACGCCCTGTCCTCGCTCAACCCCTCCATGCTCATCTCTGCCCAGATGAAGCAGCTCACCAAGCGCGGCGGCACCCGCAGCGCCGAGGAACTCTTGGAGCTCGTGGGCCTCGACCCCAAGCGTACGCTCGAGAGCTACCCGCATGAGCTTTCCGGTGGCCAGCGTCAGCGTGTTCTGATTGCTATGGCCCTTACCCGCGACCCCAAGCTGGTCATCTGCGACGAGCCCACGACCGCTCTGGACGTTACCGTCCAGAAGCAGGTCATCAAGCTGCTCAACGACCTTCAGGCCAAGCTCGGCTTTGCCATGATCTTCGTCTCGCATGACCTGGCGCTGGTCGCCGAGGTCGCCCATAACATCACGGTTATGTATGCCGGTCAGGTCATCGAGCAGGCGCCCACCAAGGAGCTGCTCACCAACCCGATTCACGAGTACACCCGCGGTCTTCTGGGTTCCGTTCTGTCCATCGAGAGCGGTTCGGGCCGTCTGCACCAGGTGCCCGGCGCCGTTCCGAGCCCGCGCGATTTCCCCAAGGGCGATCGCTTCGCGCCCCGCTCGAGCCATCCGCGTATTGGCCTGGACACCCGTCCGGTCTTCAAGCGCGTGCCCGGCACCGAGCACTTCTATTCCGAGCTCCCCGACGAGGTGCTCAAGGCAAATGGTTTGACCCCTCACGCGGAGGTGATGTAGATGAGCGAGACCGCAGTCAACGGCGTCGAGCCGATCATCTTCCTTGATGACGTCCACGTCACCTTTAGGACCCGTACCGGCTCGATTCTGCACCCCAACCTGGTTCACGCCGTCCAGGGTGTAACGATTAAGCTCATGCCCGGTCAGACGATCGGCATCGTCGGCGAGTCCGGTTGCGGTAAGTCCACCACCGCCAACGTCATGTGCGGCCTGCAGGCCCCCACGAGCGGCAAGGTCTACTTTAAGGGCAAGGACGTTACCAAGCGTACCGCCGAGGACCGTCGCCACATGGGTCGCGTCATCTCGGTCGTGTTCCAGAACCCGGCCACGGCGCTCAACCCCCGCATGGTCGTTCGCGAGCAGCTGCTCGACCCCATGCGCGTCCACAACCTGGGTACCGAGGCCGAGCAGGAGAAGCGCGTCAAGGAACTCCTGGAGCTCACCGGTCTGCCCAGCTCCGCCGCCGAGGTTCTTCCCGGCCAGCTTTCGGGCGGCCAGCGCCAGCGCGTCGCAATTGCCCGTGCCCTGTCGCTGAACCCCGATGCCATCATCGCCGACGAGCCCACCTCGGCTCTGGACGTTTCGGTCCGCGCGCAGATTCTGAACCTGCTGACCGACCTTAAGAAGGAGCTCGGCCTGGCCATGGTGTTCATCAGCCATGACATCCAGACGGTCCGCTACATCTCTGACGACATCATCGTTATGAATGGCGGCAAGATCGTCGAGCAGGGCGAGGCCAAGCAGGTCTTCCAGCACCCCCAGGACCCCTACACCAAGATGCTGCTCGGCGCTGCGCCGTCGCTGCTGCATCCCAAGCTCGGCGAGTAGCCTCGCTTTCCCTCCCGTGCGCCCGGCTCCCTTGCCGGGCGCACCTCCGTTGCGATTTCGAAAGGTTGGGTTCACGAGCCATGCCAAGTGCTCAGGAGCTACAACAGCAATTTGGTGAATATCGAGGCGCTATGCCCCGCCCATCGGATTTCGATCTCTTTTGGAAGGACCGCATGGCCGAGGCCGACGCCGTCGAGCTCGACTACGCGATTGAGGCGGCTTCGGTTGCGGATTCCGCAACCTGTCGGTTTTTCGACCTCTGGTATACCGGCATGTGTGGCGCACGCCTGCATGCTAAGTACCTCAAGCCGGTCTCGGAGGAGCCCATGCCGCTGGTGCTTCAGTTCCATGGCTATCCGGGTGCAAGCCGCAGCTGGTTTGAGCAGGCGTCGTTTGCGGGCATGGGCATGGCGCTCATCGCCCTCGACTGCCCCGGCCAGGGTGGTCCCTCCGAGGATATTGGTGGATTTGAAGGCACGACGGTCGCGGGCCATATCGTCGCCGGTATCGACGGCGACCCGGCCAATCTCTACTATGTCCGCTTGCACCAAGATATTCGCATCCTGTGCCGCATCGTTCGCGAGCTTGAGGGCATCGATCTTGCCCACGTATTTGTGAACGGCGCGTCGCAGGGCGGCGGTTTGGGCATTGCGACCTGTGCGCTTAACGGCGAGCTTATCAATCGCGCCGCCATCCTCTATCCCTTCCTGTCGGATTTCCGCCTGGTCTGGGATTTGGACGCCGACGATATTGCCTACGAGGGTCTGCGCTATTGGTCGCGTTGGTTTGACGAGGACTCGACTCGTATCGAGGAAGCCTATGCCAAGCTGGCGTACTTCGATTCCAAGAATTTTGCCCCCATGGTCAAGTGCCCCGTGCTGTTTGGCACGGGCACGGCCGATACCGTCTGTCCGCCGGCAACGCAGTTTGCGGTGTACAACAACCTGTCCTGCGATAAGCGTCATGAGTTCTTTGAGGGCTTTGGCCACGAGGAGATTCAGGATTTTGACGATCTGATCATTCCGTTTTTCTGTGAGGGAGGGGAGGCTCATGTCTAAGTGCGAGAGCAATGTTGACGAGCTGATAGTCCCCGGGCTCGTGGGAATTCCCGGAACGGTTTCATCAAGGCTCGCAGAATATCGGGACTGGCACGGCGATGTCCAAGCAGATGTTTCTGATTTAGAGACATGCGCTTCGAATCTTGAGATTCAAGGCCAGGCCATTACGGCGATTGACTTTGTTAACCCCTGCGCTCGTTACTCGGAGATTTCCTTTGAGCTCGGTGACGATGCGGTCCACGCTCGCTTGATTGAGCCTGTTGGTCGTGCCCGAGTATCTAAGCGCGTGCCGCTGTGCCTGATGTTCCACGACATCGATCGGCCTGTGCGCGGCTGGCATCACATGACGAGATTTGCCGCCATGGGGTATGCCGTCCTCGCGCTGGATGACGATGTCGCTGGTGCGGACGACCTGCAGCGGGGGATTGCTTCGCCCGCTTTTGTCAAGCGCGTCCGTTGGGGTTGCGCGATGGCGAAGGTGGCGCGCAATCTTGATGGCATGGACCCCGACCGCATCTTTGCATGGGGCGAGGGTCTTGGCGGCGGAGTCGCGCTGGCGGTTTCTGCTCTGGACGAGCGGGGCCTCGCCTGCACGGCGGTTGCCAACCCGCTGCCCGGCGGTCTCGAGGCTCTGTCGTCTCGGGTGCGCGGATCGGTGCTCATGGGCACATCGCTCATGGATGCCGTGAGCGATCCCAAAGGCCAGTTTGCCGTATTCAACGGTTTTGAGTGTGACCGGAGGCATATCATCTATGCCAAATACGCTCACGAGCGCATCAATGCGTTCGAAAACGAAGTCGTCGACTTCTTTAACCAAACGTTCTACCCGTGTTCTTTGGCCTGAACGGCCTGGACACTGCCAACAAGAGTGGGTGGCATAGGGCCGCCCGCCAGACAACTAAGGAGATTCTTGTGGCAACTCAGAAATTCACCGGCGTTATCCCTCCCGTCGTTGTTCCCGATACCGAAGACCACCAGCTCGACGTTGCCTCCTTTGAGCGCAGCATCAACCGCATGATCGATGCCGGCGTCGATGGCCTGTTCTTCCTGGGCTCTTCGGGCGAGGTCGTTTTCTCCACCGATGAGCGTCGTCGCCAGATCATCGCCGAGGCCGTTCGTATCGTCGACCACCGCGTGCCCGTCCTGGTCGGCATCATCGATACCGAGACCGAGCGCATGATCGAGCACGGTAAGGTCGCTCAGGAGCTGGGCGCCGATGCGCTTGTCGCCACCTGCCCGTTCTATGCCCTGCAGGGCATGACCGAGGTCGAGGAGCACTTCCGCATCCTGCACGAGGAGCTCGACCTGCCCATCTTTGCCTATGACATTCCCGTGTGCGTTCACACCAAGCTCCCCTGGAAGCTCCTTGCCAAGCTCGGCGCCGAGGGCGTCCTTGCTGGCGTCAAGGATTCCTCGGGTGATGACATCTCGTTCCGCTATCTCGTTCAGGAGAACGAGAAGAACGGCCATCCGATGAGCATCCTCACCGGTCACGAGGTTGTTGTCGACGGCGCTTACCTCGGTGGCGCCGACGGTTCTGTCCCGGGCCTTGCCAACGTTGAGCCCGAGGGCTACGTGCGCCAGTGGAAGGCCGCTCAGGCCGGTGACTGGGCTACCGTCAAGGCCGAGCAGGATCGCCTCAACGAGATTTCCCACATCTGGGATGTCACCTCGGGCGTCCAGGGCTATGCCGGTGGCGTCGGCGCCTTCAAGACCGCTATGAACCTCATGGGCATCTTCGACAGCCCGACCATGCCGCGCCCGGTGAAGGCCATGACCGGCGAGAACGTCGAGGCTATTAAGAAGGTCCTCCAGGACAACGGTCTCCTGTAAAGCTTTCCCAGGCACCCGACCTCGCCGTTCAACCGTGTGGCCATGACCCGTTAGGTCAATGGCCACACGGTTTCTCGGCGATCTCGGGCACCTGGATAACCTTTACTGCGCTGTGACGGCTAGCCTGACGGCGCATTTCCTGTAGTTGTTTTTATCTCCGAAGGAGAGCGACATGGAGAACAAGTACGTCTGCTCTGTCGATATCGGCGGAACTAAGATTGCGACTGCCATTATGGAGTATCCGGCTGATGGCAGCGTGCCCCATCCGGTCTTTGAAGCTGAGGTTCCCACCGAGGCCCAAGAGGGCGGTGAGGCCGTCTTCCAGCGTATCGAGGCGTCCGTCAAGGCTGCTCTCGAGG
>CABUDB010000024.1 GCA_902490245.1 uncultured Collinsella sp. | reverse complement strand
GGAATGGCGACGGCGCGGACGCGGCGCGCGTTCCTCCTCGCCACGCGACTTGCCGCCCTTGTCGGCAGACGCATCGGAGGCCGAGGGGCCCTTGGAAGCGGCACCAGCCTCGCGAGCAGCTGCGGCGCGGAAGGCGTCCTCGCGCTCCTCGCTCGACAGATGACGGCGGCGGCGACGTGTGGGGTTCATGCCACCGCCGCGGTTCTGCTGCTGGGGCTGCTGGACCTCGCGCTCGCGAGAGGCGTTCTTGCCCGCGGCTGCAGCCTCGGTAGCATCGCCCGAGCCCGCGCGCTTGCGGCGGCGACGGCCACCGGCGGCCTCCTCGGCCTCGGGTGCCTCGACCTTACCACGGCCCTTTCCGCGGCCACGGCCCTCGCCCTGGCTCTGAGCAGCGCGAGCATCGGAATCGGCATCGCGACGACGGCGCTTGGGCATCGACGTGCCGGCAAGACGGTCGGCGCTCGACAGGCCATCGCCCACGTCGACGCCGTTCTCGCGGTCGAGCTCCATGAGCGCCAGGCGCATCTCGGGCGACTCGATGCGCTCGAGCACGTCACGCGTCACGCAGTCGGGGCGGCAGTTGCAGCCCTGCTCGGCAGCCTTCTTTTTGCAGCTCTCCGAGCACGTCATATCGGCTAGGTTGACCTTAAAGACCTTGCCGTTCTCCAGGCGCAGCACCAGCTGCTCACGCGGCGTGTCATACTCCTGAATACGCGCCTTGCCGAGCGGCGTATCGATGAGCGTCTTCTTTTTGGGCGCACGGCTCTTAAAGTCCTTGTACGCCTCGAACTCATAGCGCAGGCAGCACATCAGGCGGCCGCAAACGCCGCTGATCTTGGACGAGTTGAGCGGTAGGTCCTGCTCTTTTGCCATGCGGATCGAGACGGGCTCAAACTGTCCGCCAAAGCGCGTGCAGCAGAGCTCCTGTCCGCACTGGGCATAGCCGCCCACCAGGCGGGTCTCGTCACGCACGCCGATCTGGCGCATATCGACGCGAATGTGCAGCGTCGAGGACAGGTCCTTGACGAGCTGGCGAAAATCGACGCGCTCCTCGGCTGCAAAGTAGAACACGGCCTTCTCGCCGCCAAACAGGTACTCGACGCCCACCGGCTTCATCTCGAGGTCGAGCTCCTTGACCAGGCGGCGGAAGTCGACCATGGCCTCGTCGCCCTGGATGGCCAGGTCGTCGGCAAGCTGCAGGTCGATGTCGCTCGCCACGCGCAGCACGGGCTTGAGCGGCTGACCGATCTCGTCTTGCGGCACCTCAAAGGGATCGGCAGTGACCAGGCCGATCTCGGTTCCGCGCTCGGTGGAGCAAATGGCATAATCGGCCTCGAGGATATCCAGATCCTGCGGATCGAACCACAGGTCGCGCGAGGCGTAGGTAAACTTAACGGGTACGACTAACGGCATTTCAGTGCCTTCCTGATATCGAACAGCATGACCTCGATGGCCAGCTGGGGAGTAACGTTTCTGGCGATGTTGCGCTCGGCGGTCGCGACTGCCTCGAGCGCCCGCGTGGCACCCGCAACATTGGTCGCGGCAGCAAGCCGACCGATCGTGTCGCGCACGTCTTCGTTCACCACGTCGGCCGCCTCGTCCTGAAGCGTCAGCAGCACGTCGCGCATGAGCGTCCGCGCGCTCGCCAGCGCTTCCATGATACCCGAACGCTCGCGCGCGTTGAGTTCGCGCTTGTTGCGGTCCTCAAGCTGCTTCAATGCTCCACGCGACAGGTAGTCGGCGTTTTGCTCGAGCACCTTTTCCTGTGTGGACTTGACCTCGGCGAGCGGCGCCTTAACGGTGACAATAAGCGACTTGGCGCGGCTGAGCACATCGGCCTCGTCGGCAGCGATGAGCGAATCGATGGCGCGGACCATCTGGCGGCGAGCATCCTGGCGCTCGGCACTCTTAAGGAACTCAATACCGCGCGTGGGGCTTCCCGCCACGGCGACCGCCATGCGGCAACGCGCGAGATCCTGACCCGTCGCGCGACTCACGGCACGCGCGGCCACGGTGGGCGACACCAGCCGAAACGGCACACACTGGCAGCGGCTCACGATGGTGGGCAACATCACGTCTGCCGAGGTGCCCAGCAAGATAAACATAACGCCCTCGGGCGGCTCCTCGAGTGTTTTGAGCAGTGCGTTGGCGGTGTTGGCGCGCAGCTGCTCGGCACGGTCAATGATGTAGACCTTGGCCTTGGCGCGGATGGGCGCCAGGGGCACGTCGTCGAGTAGCTCGCGCGTCTGGGCGATGAGGTAGCCCGTAGCGCTCTCGGGCGTGTAATAGTGCACGTCGGGGTGCGTATGGCGGGCGACGCGCACGCAGCTATCACATGAGCCGCAGCCATCCTGCTCGCACAGGAAGGCTTGGGCGAGCGCCCACGCGGCGTCGAGCTTGCCCGCGCCGGGCGCGCCCAAAAACAGGTAGGCGTGCGATGCGCGACCGCTGGCGACAGCATTGGTCAAAAAGTCGCGCACGCGTTCCTGAGTGTCAAGCTTGGCCAGCAGGCTTGCCTGAGCGGGGGCCATGTTACTCGGCCTCCTTGGCAAGCGCGGCGGCGACGGCGTCTTGCGGAATGTCGAGACCGTATGCGCGAACCTGCTCGACCGTCTGCGCGAAGACATCCTCGACCGAAGCCGTGGCGTCGATGAGCTTTACGCGGTTCGGTTCCTCGGCAGCGATGGCACAAAATCCCTGGTAAACACGCTCTTGGAAGGCCATGCCCTTGGCTTCCATGCGATCTGCCGCGCCGCGGGCGGCCATGCGCAGCGCCGCCTGCTCGGGCGTGATGTGATAGACGAGCGTGAGTGCCGGATGCGTGCCTGCAACCGCGAGGTTGTTGGCATCGCGTACCATCTGGCGGTCGAGGCCATCGGCAAACGCCTGATAGCAGGTCGTGGAGTCGTAGAAACGGTCGCACAGGACCACTTTGCCGGCCGCGAGGGCGGGCGCGATGACCTCGTGCACCAGCTGGGCGCGCGCGGCCTCGTAGAGCAGCAGCTCGCAGGTATCGCCCATCGCCGTGTTGGCGGGGTCGAGCAGCAGGGCGCGGATCTTTTCGCTGATGGCGGTGCCGCCCGGCTCGCGCAGGGTTACGACTTGGTAGCCGGCAAGGTCGAGCGCGCGGGCCAGCAGGCGCGCCTGCGTGGACTTGCCGGCGCCGTCGACGCCCTCGAGCGTGATAAAGCTATGTTGAGCGGGCTCAAAAGCCATGGGCGCAGTCCCTTCCTACAAGGCGCGTAAATGCAGATATACCAACCAAGCCATGATACCCCAGCGTCCGGCGCACCCCAAATCCCACCTAGTCGCCTGCGACTACTAAGTTGCGGTGAAATAGGGACTGATTGAAGCTCTGAGACCGCCAAACAGTCCCTATTTCACCGCAACTTATGATGGGGAATTTTGGACGCAGGGTATAATCGTCGTATTGAATTGAAATGTGGCGAAAGGAGTGGCAATGTCTCGGTATTGTGCCTCGTGCGGCAAGCTTCTTGCAGATGATGCCAAGTTCTGCACCTCGTGCGGTGTACCCGTTGAGCAAACAACCGCAAGCGATAGCCAGCCCGCTTTTGAGCAGACCGGTTCCCTCGATACGCCGCAAGCCAAGGCGGACGACCCCCTCGCCTATCGCCCCGACCCCGCCGCAGGCCCCGCGGCCGTCGAGACCACGCAGCGCATACCCGTCGCGAGTGGCTCGCCCCAACAGCAGCCGGCTCCCGCATACGCGCCTGCTTCGCCACAGACCCCCGTTCCCAAAAAGAGCGGCACCGGGCCGCTTATCGCCGTTATCGTTGTGCTGGTGGCGATCATCATCGCCCTGGTCGTTTTCTTTGTGATCAAGCCTTTCGACAACGCCGCCACGCAGACGACTGCCGAGGTAGCTAAGCTGCACCATGACGTCGACGACGATGACCTAAAGCCTCTCGGCGATCCCAACAGCCTGTACGACGATGATGACGATGACGACGAGGATGGCGGCGAAGCAACGCTCTCCGAGCAGAACCTCTACCGCCGACTGAGCGAATACTACGACCTGCTCGAAGACCTCGACAACTACGTCCGTGGCTGCGCGCAGAACTTCAACGGCAGCTATCTGGAAGAAGATCGCACCACCCGTCAAAATCTCGCCGACGTCGCCGAGCGCACGGAGGACACCATCGAGCAGTATTACGACATCGTCGAGGACCTGGACGTCCCCACGAGCTCCAAGAACTACAGCTCCTGGAAGGACATCATCGCCCTGTACGACGATCTGGATCACCGCATCGACGCGATCTGCGATGCCTGGGAGATCAGCCTGAAATACGCCAAGCCCGCGGACCACAAGAATGAAATCGTGGCACCGCTGTCACGCGACAACGTGGCGGGCACCAATGACAATAAGTACCGCCTAGACTTTGAGGAGCGCTATCCCGGCGCCAAACCCGTCGAAGTGAACTAAACTCCCCAACCAACAAGAAGTTGCGGTGGAATAGTTCCGGTTTTTGAGCCCTACAAGCTCAAATAAGAACTATTTCACCGCAACTCATGAGCGGGGCCGGGTGCGCGTTTGGATTCGCGCACCCGGCCCCTGTTGCTGTGGCGTGTCGCTGTTCGGCTATTTGTCGGCGGTTGCCTTCTTGGCAGTCGACTTCTTTGTCGTGGCCTTCTTGGCCGTCGTCTTCTTCGCAGCCGTCGTCTTCTTTGCCGTGCTCGCCTTGGTCGTAGTCTTGCGGCCGCGAGCCGGCTTCTTCTCCTTGGTCGGACAGTCCATGTTCACGCAGATGCGCCACGGTCCGCGCGCCGTGTTGACCACCACGATGGGGGCACCGCACTCGGGGCAGGTCTCACCCGTCGCCTCGAGCTTGCCGCGCGCCGGCAGAGGATAGCTCACGCCGCAGTCATCGTAGTTGGTGCAGCGGATAAAGCGCTTGCCGCTCTTCTCGCTCTTGTGCGCGATCAGGTCGCCATGACGTCCGGCCTCGGCGCACACCTTGCACTCGCCCACCTTAAGGTCGGGCTCGTAGTTGGTGGGGCACGTCGGGTTCACGCAGATCTCGAAGGCCTTCTGACGGAACGGTTGGCATTTAATGCGCGGCGCGCCGCACTCGGGGCACACGGCCGCCTCGCCCTCGAGCGGACTCACCTTGACGCCGCTCGGCACCGGATAGGTCACATCGCAGTCGGGCCAGCCCATGCAGCCAATGAAGCTGCCACGGGTCTTGGCGCTCGTCTTCATAACCAGGTCCTTGCCGCACTTGGGGCAAGCGCCCACGCGCGCATCGGCCGTGACGGCGTCGCTGATAGCGTCGCCCAGCTCCTGCGTGTGCTTGAGCAGCTCGTCGAGCACGCCAGCCAGCAGCGCGCGCGAGTGCGTCACGACATGCTCTTCGGTATCCTCGCCGCGCTCCACACGGGTCATATCGCCATCGAGCTCGCTGGTCATATCGGGGCTCGTGATGCGCGGGGCAAACTGCGTCAGCGCGTCGATGATGGCAATGCCCAGCTGGCTCGGCTCCACGGGATCGTTTTTGAGATAGCGCACGGCATACAGGCGCTCGATGATGCTCGCGCGCGTGGACTTGGTGCCCAGGCCGCGCTTTTCCATCTCCTGCACGAGCTTGCCCTGGCTGTAGCGCGCGGGCGGCTCGGTCTGCTTGGCCTCGAGCTTAATGTCAAACACATCGACCGTGTCGCCCTGCTCCAGCGGCGGCATCTGCTCGTCGCGCTTGAGGCCGTGCGGGTACGCTTCGCGGAAACCGGGGGTCACGAGCACGTCGCCCGAAGCCACGAACGGCTCGCCGTTCACATCGAGCTCAAGCTTGGTGTTCTCGATGGTCGCGGGACCCATGAGCGTCGCCAGGAAGCGGCGGGCGATGAGGTCGTAGAGCTTGCGCTGGCCGCCGTCGAGCGTGGAAGGATCGCCCTCGCCCGTGGGGTAGATAGGCGGGTGATCGGTGGTCTCGACTTTACCGCGCGTGGGCTTCATGGGACCAGCGAGTACCTTTTTGCACACGGGCGCCAGCGCCGGGTTGATCTTTGCCAGGTCACTCACCACGGCGCCCAGATCGAGCGTCGCGGGATACACGGTGTTGTCGACACGCGGGTAGCTGATGAGACCCGCCATGTAGAGGGACTCGGCGATGCGCATGGTACGCGCAGGCGAGATGCCCTCGGCCGCGGCGGCGGCCTGCAGCGAGGTGGTCGCAAACGGCGTGGGCGGCTGCTGCTTGCGCGAGCGCTTGGTCACCGCGGCGACGGTTGCCGTCGCGACGCCGTCAACATGGCCGTACGCCGTCTCAGCAGCATCCTTGTCGGTAAAGCGTGCCGTCTTGTGCGCAATCTTAAAGCGGTCATCCTCGGCAGCACCCTGTGCGGCGCCCATGCCGCGAATCTGCCAATAGTCCTCGGGCACAAACGCCATGCGCTCGCGCTCGCGCTCGACCACCAGGGCAAGCGTCGGCGTCTGCACGCGGCCGGCAGAGCGCACGTTACCAAAGCCGCCAAACTTGGCGAGCGTCAGGTAGCGCGTGAGCACCGCACCCCAAATGAGGTCGATGTGCTGGCGGCTCTCGCCGGCGTCGGCCAGATTCTGGTCGAGCGAGACAAGGTTATCGAAGGCCTGCGTGATCTCGGCCTTGGTAAACGAAGAATACTGGGCGCGGGCGACCGGCAAGTCGGGCGCAACCTCGCGCACCTTGTTGAGGGCGTCCGAACCGATCAGCTCGCCCTCGCGATCGAAGTCCGTAGCGATGATGACGCTGTCGGACTTTTTGGCGAGGTTCTTGAGCGAGCGGATGAGCTCCTTCTCGGCCGGCAGCTTAATGACGGGTGCCCAGGTGAGGTAGGGCAGACTCTCAAGCTTCCAGCCCTTGATGGAGATACCGTCGGCAAGAAACGGCTTGCGCTTGGTGTCATAGGGCGGGCGCGCCAGGCCATCGGGCATGTCGGCCGGCAGCATCTCGCCGTCCTCAGTAACCGAATACCAGCCCAGCTTTTTATCGAACAGCACGCTGTCGCAAAAATCGGGCGCAAGGATGTGACCGGCAAGACCGATCGTCACGCACTCCTCGCCCTTCCACTCAAAACGGTAAATGGCGGTGTTGTACACCTTGTCCTTTTTGGGTTTGCCCGTGGACAGACGCTCGGCGATCTGCCGCGCGGCGTCGTTTTTCTCGGCGATGATGAGCTTCAAAAGAGGCTCCTATCTCGTGTCTCTGCGGCTACGCCCGCCCGTGTGGCGGCCGATTTACGCCCTTGCTTGCTCGATCTGCCCGATGAGCCAATCGCACCAGGCATCCATGCCCTCGCCCTTGCGCGCGCTCACGGCAAACCGCGGCGCCTGCGGATTGAGGTCATCGAGTGTCTTAGTATACCTATCCATGTCAAAATCGAAAGCCGGGGCCACGTCGACCTTGTTGAGCAGCTGCGCGCCGGCATGTTGGAAGATGCCCGGATACTTGATGGGCTTGTCGTCGCCCTCAGGCACCGAGAGGATCATGATGGACAGGTTCTCGCCCAGGTCAAAATCGACCGGGCAGACCAGGTTGCCCACATTTTCGATAAAGATGACGTCGATGTTCTCCAGACCGACGGCCTGGTCGAACGCATCGACAGCCTCCATGATCATGTTGCCCTCAAGGTGGCACAGGCCGCCCGTGTTGATCTGGATGGCGGGCATACCGGCTTCCTTCATGGTGATGGCGTCGACATCCGAGGCGATATCGCCCTCAATGACGGCACAGCGCAGGCCAGCCTTGTCGCGCAGGCGCTCGTTGGTGCCCAGGATCGTGGTGGTCTTGCCCGAACCTGGGCTCGACAGCACATTGATCACATAGGTGTTTGTCTCATTAAATCGCTGACGCAGCTGATCTGCCAGGCGCTCGTTGCGCGACAGAATCGGCGACGCGATATCAATCGTTTTCTCGGCCATACTTAGCGCTCCTTACTTTGGCCCCTTTATACCCCATCACTAGATGGCTAGCGGGCTAATCGTCGGGGGTTTCGATTTCGATACTCGCGATATCGAGCTCGCGGCCGTGCAGTAGGCGCACGTTGGCACCACCACACTGGGGACAGCGACAGTGAAAGCGATCGTGCTCAAAGACCTTGCCGCAGTCCAGACACTCGCTTTGTGGATGGACTTCCTCCACGGCAAGCTCGCAGCCGCGCGTGAGCGGGTCCTCGTCGCGAAACGTCTCCCACGCAAAGTCAAGCGCCTCGCGCACGACCTCGGTCATATCCCCGATACGCAGCGTTACCAAAACGGCGCGCGAGGCCCCCGCCCCACGCGCCGCGCGAATCACTGTATCGAGTATGCCGTTGACAATGCCAACCTCGTGCATACCGATTTACTCCTCGTCGTCCTCTTCGTCGTCCGAAAACAGGTCCAGACGGCTCACAAACAAGCCCTCCTTGCCCTCGCGCGCGGTAATGACCACACGGGCGATGGCAAGCGAAATCTCGTAGAGCGAGAGCAGGGCGCCATACATGAGGCCCAGCGTAACGGGCGAGCCGTCGGGCGTAATCACAGCCGAGCCTACAAGCAGGCCAACGTATACATAACGCCAGGCACTGCGGAAGGCCGCGTAGGACACGATGTGGAAGACGGACAGGTAGAAGATGATGAGCGGCAGCTCAAACGCCACACCAAAGCCGATCATAAAGAGCAGCTCCATGTTGACGTAGTTCTCCAGGTCGGGCAGCGCCGTAGCGACGGCCGAGGTCTCGCCGATAAGCCACTCAAAGCCCGCAGGGATGATGATGAAGTAGCAGAAGATGGCACCCAGGAAGAACAGCACCGTCGAGGCGAGCACCGTGGGCACGACCCATTTGCGCTCGTTGGGACGCAGTGCCGGCAGGAAAAATGCCAGAATCTGCCAGATGATCATGGGCGTGCACATGACCACGGCCATCTTGATGGCCAGCGAGAAGCGCAGGCCAAAGCCGCCGAGCGTGGTGGTGATGTAGAACTTACCGTCCGGCACAAAGGAGCGGATGGGATCTTCCAAGATGTCGAGCACCACGGGCGTGGCGAAATACAGCACGATGGCGGCGGCAAACACCGACACGACCACGATGGTCAGGCGGCGACGGAGCTCTCCCAGGTGATCGAAGAGCGGCATGCGCGCAGGTCCGATAGGCATTACTCATCGCCTCCCTTCGGGGCATCGGCGGCAGCGGCGTCGTCCTCGGCCTCGAGCTCGCGAGCGAGCTGGTCGACGACGGCCTTGCGCTTGCGGGGACGACGTGCGTAGAGGTCAGCCGTCGTGGGCTCTGCCGGCTCGGGCTCCGGCTCTGTAGCAGATTCAGGCTCGACGGCGGCAGCGGTGGCAGTGGCAGGCTCGGCACCCTCGGCCTCGGACTCCTCAGCAGCACCCTCGCCCTCGGCGGCAACCTCGCTCGCGGCCTTCTCGGCGGCAAGACGGGCGCGACGCTCGGCAAAGGTCTCCTTCTTGGCGGGCGCTGCCGTCTCGGCGGCATCCTCGTCCGCATCGGAATCGCCGTCGGTCGCAGCAGCCTTCTTGGGCTTGACCGGGGCCGACGCGGCCTCGCTCACCGGATCGATAATCTCGGACTGAACAACGGCCGTCATCTTTTCCTGCGTCTCGCGGAACTGACGGATGGCACGGCCGATCGTGCGGCCCATCTGCGGGAGCTTATCCGGGCCAAACAGCAAAAAGCCGAAGACCACGATGATCGCGAGCTCACCCTCTCCAATACCAAACACACATACCTCCAAGGCTCGATGTGAGTCGAGCCCGCACCGCGCCATTCGGCCGGAACTCGTCTATTCATTCGGTCAAGTATAGCGCCCGGACGCCAAAACGTCCGAGCGCATCACAAACATATGCCAAACGGCACGCCCTTTTGGGGGGCAAAGATTATGCAGCGGTGATCGAAATCTCCTGGTCGACACCTAACAGCTGGACCACGCGCATCACCGGGGGCTGCACATTGGTGCAGCTAAAGCGCTTGCCGTGGTCGACCGCGTGGTGCGCGGCGCCCACGAGCACGCCAATGCCCGTCGAATCGATGTAGCTCACCTGGGCAAAATCGAGCTCAACGGCCTCAGTGGGCTGCTCGAGCGCCAGGTCGATGGCATTGCGCAGGCTATCGGCGTTAGAGATATCGATCTCGCCGGTTACCTTAATGGTGTAGAGCTCTGGCGTAGGGTTGGTGGAAATACCCAAATCCATGTATACGCTCCTTTGTGTATCGAAAGTGCGGATAGTACTGGGCGCGGACTTGCGGGGCCCTACGCGTTAGGCGCGCTCGGCACGCGCAAGCTCGGCAGCGACAAGCTTAACGGCCAGCACCAGCACATCGAGCGCGGCCTCCAAGTCCTCGACCGTGGGATAGCTCGGCGCGATGCGGATGTTGGTGTCGCGCGGATCCTTGCCATAGGGCCAGGTGGCACCGGCCGGCGTGAGCTTAACGCCCAGGTCTGCGCAAAGCGCGGCGACCTTTTGAGCCGAGCCCTCGGGACCATCGAAGCTTACAAAGTAGCCGCCGCGGGGGTGCGTCCAGGTGGCACAGCCCGTATCGCCCAGGCCCTCGGCGAGCTTGCGCTCAACGGCCTCAAAGCGCGGGCGCAAGAACTCGGCATGCTTTTTCATGTGCTCCTTGACCGCCTCGATGGTGGGAAGGAAACGCACGTGACGCAGCTGGTTGAGCTTGTCGGCACTGATCAGACCGGCCTTCAGACGCTTGGAGAACTCGGCAATGACCGCGGGGCTCGCGCCGATAAAGCTGATGCCGGCGCCCGGGAAGGTGATCTTGGACGTCGAGGCAAAGGCCACCACGCGGTCCTCGGTGCCCGCCGCGCGGGCGAGGTCAAAGATGTTGGCGAGCTCGTCGGTCTCGTCGTACAGGTCGTGTACGCAGTAGGCGTTGTCCCAGAAGATGCGGAAATCGGGCGCGGCCGTGGGCATATCGACCAGGCGGCGCACGGTGTCCTCGCTAAAGGTGATGCCCGTGGGGTTGGAATACTTGGGCACGCACCAGATACCCTTGATGGAATCATCGGCGGCAACGAGGCGCTCGACCTCATCCATGTCGGGGCCGTTGTCGGTCATCGCGACGGGAACATTCTCGATGCCCAAGTCGGCGGTGATGCCAAAGTGGCGGTCGTAGCCGGGGACGGGGCACAGGAACTTGACCCTCTTGCCGTCGTGCGCGGCCTCGTAGGCATCCCAGGGCTCGCTGCCGCACGAGCCGCAGCGCCAGAACATGCCGGCGATATCATGCTCGATCAGGAGGCTCGACGAGCCCAGCACGAGCGTCTGCTCGGCGGGGCAGCCCAGGAACTCCCCTGCCAGCTTGCGTGCCGAGGGAATGCCCTCAAAGCAGCCATAGTTGGAGCAGTCGACGTTGCCGTCGTGCAGATCGGCGTCGGCGTTGAGGATATCGAGCATGGGTCGAGAGATGTCCACCTGGGAGGGCGACGGCTTGCCGCGAGCCATGTCGAGCGCCAGGCCCTTGGCCTTGACCTCGGCGACCTCGGCCTTGAGCGCCTCGATGGCGGCATCGAGTTCGGTGGTTTCCATCTTCTGGTAGATCGTCTGCATGGGTGCGACCTTTCGCGAAGCGGTACGTTGCAGTTCGTCTAAGTATAGACCGCCACCGCCGCAACGTTATGAAGCCGTGATAGATTAAGTCCATCGCAATGAATTACGACATCGCTGCGCGCATGCTGTGGTGCGCCCAAGGAGGCACTATGGAATACGGATCGATCCAGGCCGAGGAATTCGGCGACCTGCAGCGCCTGGTCGACGGACTGTTTTACGATCGCCACGCCATCGACCGCCTGGACCTGATTGTGCAGGCCGAGATCTTGGACCTGGCGCCCGACCTCATGGAAATCGTCAACCTGCTACCGCCTGGCTATTACGACCGCCAGTCACTTTGCGACCAGCTGAACTCCGCTCTTGCCGCCCACGGCTGGGGCGCCGTCTACGGCACCGTGGAATAAACCTAGTCATTGGGGACGTTCTTAAACGACTAGTTGTTGGGGACAGTCTTTCCAGATGACATGCGGCACTT
>CABUDB010000023.1 GCA_902490245.1 uncultured Collinsella sp. | reverse complement strand
GAAATACTTCTTGGTGCGGGCGAAGAAACCAGGCTTCTCGTTCTTCTTGGACTTCGCAGCCTTCTCGTTCTTCTTGGCAACGGCCTTCTTGGCCTCAACCTTGGAGTTGGCGGCAGCGTTGTTGGCAGGCGCCTGCTGCTGTGCCTTCTTCTTGTTCTTCTTGTTGGCCATTTGGGTTACCTCCGCGCAATGCGCTTATACATGAGTAAACCGTAAGCCCCCAAGTGGGAGCTTACGGAATAATGACTGGCACGCCAGGAAGGACTCGAACCCTCAACACTCGGTTTTGGAGACCGATGCTCTACCAATTGAACTACTGGCGTATGTGACTAGAGACTAGCGAGTCTCTTTGTGCAGCGTGTGGTGACGGCACCAGGGGCAATACTTCTTGATCTCCATACGATCAGGCATGGTCGACTTGTTCTTGGTGGTCGTATAGTTGCGGCGCTTGCACTCAGTGCACGCAAGAGTAACTAGAGTACGCATGTATCCTGAACCTTTCATTTCCGCCCCGTACGGGCACGAGTTGTTACTTTATCAGCTCCACGTAAGTGCTGTCAATGAAAACCTCGAGTCAATTGGTTCTCGGTGGATCCATTCATATTTGGAACACATCAATGAAGCCATCGAGATCTAATCGACGGTGCATCCAGGACCATTATCGATCCTCTCGACACCAGCAACGGCTCAATATCCATTGCAGAAAAGAACCCGGCACCCATATAAGTGCCGGGTTCTCTAAGTCAGCTATATCAAAGAGCTAATTTACTCAATGATCGTGGAGACGATGCCCGAACCGACGGTGTGGCCACCCTCGCGGATAGCGAAGCGCAGGCCCTCCTCCATGGCGATCGGGTGGATGAGGTCGCCCTCGATGGTGATGTGGTCACCAGGCATAGCCATCTCGGTGCCCTCGGGGAGCTTGACCGTACCGGTAACGTCGGTGGTACGGAAGTAGAACTGAGGACGATAACCATCGAAGAACGGGGTGTGACGGCCGCCCTCCTCCTTGGTCAGAACGTAGATCTCACCGGTGAACTTGGTGTGCGGGGTAACCGAACCGGGCTTGCAGAGAACCTGGCCGCGCTCGATGTCCTCGCGCTTGATGCCGCGGAGCAGCAGGCCGACGTTGTCGCCAGCCTCGCAGAAGTCCATGGACTTACGGAACATCTCGATACCGGTAACGACGGTGTTCTGGGTATCCTTGATGCCGACGATCTCGACGGGCTCGTTGAGCTTGAGCTCACCGCGCTCGACACGGCCGGTAGCAACGGTACCACGGCCGGAGATGGTCATAACGTCCTCAACGGCCATCAGGAACGGGAGGTCGTTGTTACGAGCAGGCGTCGGGATGTACTCGTCGACAGCGTTCATGAGCTCGCGGATAGCGTCCATCCACTTGGCGTCGCCCTCGAGAGCGCCCAGAGCGGAACCACGGATGACGGGGATGTCGTCGCCGGGGAAATCGTACTCGGAGAGGAGCTCACGGGTCTCCATCTCGACGAGGTCGATGAGCTCGTCATCGTCGACCATGTCGCACTTGTTCAGGAAGACGACGATGTAGGGAACGCCGACCTGACGGGCGAGCAGGATGTGCTCGCGGGTCTGAGCCATGGGGCCGTCGGTAGCAGCGATAACCAGGATAGCGCCGTCCATCTGAGCAGCACCGGAGATCATGTTCTTGACGTAGTCAGCGTGGCCCGGGCAGTCAACGTGAGCGTAGTGACGAGCAGCGGTCTCGTACTCGACGTGGGAGACGGAGATCGTAATGCCGCGCTCGCGCTCCTCGGGAGCCTTGTCGATGTTCTCGAACGCAGTGAAGTCAGCCTTGCAGCCCTCGGTCTCGGAGAGAACCTTGGTGATGGCAGCGGTCAGCGTGGTCTTGCCGTGGTCGACGTGACCAATGGTGCCGATGTTAACATGCGGCTTAGTGCGCTCAAACTTCTCTTTGGCCATAAAGCCCTCCTCTAAACAGGTCGTCCCCGGACGGGACTTTGCCTTTATACCATAGTGGCCTCTCAACATACTATTGAGAAGCCACCGTGTTACCTATGGTAGCGGTGACTGGATTCGAACCAGTGACGCCACGGGTATGAACCGTGTGCTCTAACCAACTGAGCTACACCGCCGGATGGAGCCTGCAACCAGACTTGAACTGGTGACCTCTTCGTTACCAACGAAGTGCTCTACCGACTGAGCTATACAGGCACTTGACGGGTGGGAGCTATAGGATTCGAACCTATGTAGGCAGAGCCAACGGGTTTACAGCCCGTCCCCATTAACCACTCGGGCAAACTCCCAATCGTTCAAGTATCCGCAGGTTCTTTGGTCTTTTGGACCGCCGCCCCCGCGAACGAAAAAGATAATACGATGCAACCTTGGGGGCTGTCAACGAAAACCTCTAGATACACGGTGCCGGGCGTATCTATATACCTTTGACCTGCGGTTTTGTTGAGTTTGGATATGAAGGACGGTGGATTTGGATACTGAGGCGACGTTTCCCGAGGTAACACTTTGGTGTAGTGGAGTACACCTTCAGGATCGAACTTCGATAACGGCTTATTTGCACCTATATATAGGTCAAGATCGAGCTTCCGCGTCAGAATCGAGCGTGGATTTTTTCCGTTTGAAATCGAACGTGGATAATCTCCCACTTTTGACGTGCCACTGGGCCCAAAGTGGCAGATTATCCACGCTCATTCTCCAGGCGGGAGATTTTCCACTCTCGTGTGTCCGAATATCCACGCTCGATGACGATGACCAACCTCGCCCCAGCTTCAGTCTCGATCTGTAACAGTAAGAACGGTATTCAGCCTCTTCCTGTTACAAATCGAGATGTTATCGACCATCCCTTGGCATTGTCTCGATCTGTAACTATAAGGAGGGTTTTCAGCCCGCCCGTGTTACAGATCAAGACAAACCTGAAGCCTGGTGGAAGTCAAACCCGCTGACATGTCAACATAAATAGAAACGGGCCCTGTCCCACAATAGGGAACAGAGCCCGAAACTCTCATGGAGCCAGTGACAGGAATCGAACCTGCAACCCACTGATTACAAATCAGTTGCGCTACCGTTGCGCCACACTGGCACACTTGGCGCTTTCGCGCGAAGCCAGATAAGAATAAAGGAATTGCGGACGAGGCGCAACAGACCCTTTGACCGACCACATCTCAAAACTATTCGTCAGAACGAATAGTTTTATCTGTTCGCCAAAACAAAAAACTATTCGTTTTGGCTAGACCGACCTGCAACCCACTGATTACAAACCAGTTGGTTGGTCAATCGAGAAAGCAGCCCCCATTGAAGGTCTACCTACCTCCCGCGCAGGGCCTTGAGCTTGGCCAGGGCATCGGGGCTCAGGCGACTGCCCAGAGTCATCTTGATCTGCGGGGCTTCCTCTGCCTCGTGAACGTCGTTATCGATCTGCTTGATCTCGTCCACCAGCATGCGGCTCGAGATGCGCGTAACGCCCTTGCCCATGACGACGGCCTGGATCGTGCCGTCGCTCGATACCACGGAGCACGCGCGACCTTCCTCGCGTGCCTCGATGCAGAGCTTCTGCACAACGGTATCGGCCGAAACACCCGTCGGCGAAAACTCGATGCGCACGCCGCGGGCCGGCAGGTTGGGGCGCTCGTTGGAGATATTGCCCGCGCCGTCGAACACGATCACGGCCTCGTAGCGGCCCTGGGCAAACGCCGCCACGTCGTTAATGAGGGCGGTGCGCGCCATATCGTGAACGTCGCTGGAATACGGATCGTCGGAATGGTCGTACACGAGCTTTTCGTAGCGCGGCGTGCAGTGGATCACGTTATAGCCATCGACCACCAACAGCTCTGGCTTGTTGGAGTGCACCGTCGAGACCGGGTCAGCGATGGCCTGCGCAAACGCATTGCCGCCCACGCCGTAGGTCGCGGCCGAAACAATCGGCTTGGCCGAGCCCTCACCAAAGCGCTTGGCCTTGGACTTGGCACGGTTCTTTTTGGACATGCGCTACTCCTCCCCCATGAGCTCGCCGGCGTTGCGGCGCAGCCACTCAAAGCACAGCGCCGTCGTTGCCTGGGCAACGTTGAGACTCTCGGTCATGCCGCGCTGGGGAAGCTTGGTCAAAAAGTCGCATTTCTCGAGCACCAGGCGCGAGATGCCGTCGCCCTCGGAGCCCATGACGAGCGCCACGCGGCCCTCGAAGGGAGCATCCCAGCAGCTGCCCTCGGCGTGCTCGGAAGCACCGCCCACCCAAAAGCCGGCGGCCTTGAGGTCGTCAAGCGCTCGGGCGATATTGGGAACCTGCGCGATAGGCAGATGCATGACGGCACCGGCTGAGGTCTTGTAGCTGCCCACGGTCACGCCGGCGGCACGCTTATTGGCAATGACGACGCCCGCCGCGCCCACAACCTCGGCAGAGCGCACGATGGCACCAAAGTTGCCATCGTCGGTCACATGGTCGAGCACGACGACGAGCGCCGGGCCCTCGCCTGCGCGGTCGAGGATATCGGCGACATCGGCATAGGGGAAGTTGCCAACCTCGAGCGCAATGCCCTGGTGAGCGCCGTGGCTCGACAGCGCATCGAGCTGCGTGCGCGGCACATACTTAATGCGGACACCCGCGGCGTTGAGGTCGTCGACCAGGCGCGACAAGGCGGCATCGCGCTCCCCGCCCTCGGCAATGAGCGCGCACTTGATGGGAAAACCAGTGCGTAGCGCCTCGGCGGCAGCACGACGGCCTTCGATAAACTCGCCCTTGGGAGCCTGGACAGCGTCGCGGTTGCGATCGCGCTGCGGACGCGCAGCCTGGGTACGATCGCGCTGGCCCTTGGGAGCGGCAGCGCGATCATTGCGGCGAATCGGGCGCGAGCCAGAAGCAGCCTGCTTGCCACCACGAGGCGCACGCTTGCGGTTGTCGGCCATAAAGCGACCTCCTAAATACAGTTATCAAACGAAACAAATAGATCGACCGCCCGAGGTGCGGCAGATTGCCTTGAAAGAGGAGGGCATAGACCTTGAGGTCATGCCCGACGATTGAAAGGCAAGGTGCCGTGGCTCGGGCGGTCGGTACGGGTTTTCCAAGTGCCCGAGATTGCCGTGAAAGAGGAGCGACGCGTACTTGAGTACGCGAGCGACGGTTTGAACGGCAAGGTCGGGTGCTTGGGAAACCCGCAGGGATTAGAGAGTCTTAATACGGGTGCCGGCGGCAGTATCCTCGATCGTCAGCCCGAGGTCCTTGAGCTGGTCGCGGATGGCGTCGGCCAGATCCCAGTTCTTGGCGGCACGGGCCTCGGCGCGGGCCTCAAGAATCTTGGCAGCGGCCTCGTCCACGTCGTCGCCCGTGTAGGCGACCAGGCCGGCGGCAACGCCCAGCAGACCCAGCGGCAGCTCGACCTTGGGCTCGGGGAGCTCAACGCCAAACGTATCGAGCAGATCGACCAGCGTATCGGCGGCGGCAAGCGCGGCGGCCTTGTCGGCAGCGTCGCCCGCCTGCTCCAGGTACTGGTTGCACTCGGTCACAAAGCCAAAGACGGCACCCATGGCACCGGCGGTGTTAAAGTCGTCGTCCATGCACTCCTTAAAGGCGGCGCGGGTCTCGGCGGCCTTGGCGGCAAATGCCTCGGATGCTGCCTCATCGGCGTCGGCCGTCGCGTGGTTCGCCGCCCAACGCAGGTTCTCGACCGTACCGGCAATACGCGTGAGCGAATTCTCGGCACCCTCCAGGCGCTCCCAGGAGAAGTCAAGCGGCGAGCGATAGCTCGTCTGCAGCATCAGCAGGCGCAGGGCCGCGGCAGAGTGCTGCTCGAGCACCTCGGCCAGCGTAAAGAAGTTTCCGAGCGACTTGGACATCTTCTCGCCGTCGACCAGCAGCATGCCCGTGTGCATCCAGGTGTTGGAGAAGCCCTGGTGCCAGGCGCAGGTAGCCTGGGCGCACTCGTTCTCGTGATGCGGGAAGGCAAGGTCGGAGCCGCCGCCGTGGATGTCGATCGGGGTGCCCAGGTAGCGGTGCACCATGGCGGCGCACTCGGTGTGCCAACCGGGACGGCCCTCGCCCCAGGGGCTCGGCCAGCTGGGCTCGCCGGGCTTGGCGGCCTTCCACAGGGCAAAGTCGAGCGGGTCGTTCTTGTCCTCGTTCTCCTCGATGCGCGCGCCAACCATAAGGTCGTCGATGTTGCGGCCCGAGACCTGACCATAGTTGGGATCGCTGCGCACGGCAAAGTACACGTCGCCGTTATCGGCGGCGTAGGCATGGCCCTGCTCGATAAGCGTCTTGATCATAGCGATCATGGGGCCGATCTCCTTGGTGGCGCGGGGGCGCACATCGGGATCGAGCACGTTGGCGGCACGCATGACGCCGATGAACTTGTCGGAGAACTCCGTCGCGACCTCGGCGGCCGTGCGGCCCTGCTCGTTGGCACGCTTGATGATCTTGTCATCGACATCGGTGAGGTTCTGGGCGAACGTGACCTCGTAGCCGCTCGCGATGAGCCAGCGACGAATCACGTCAAAGCTGATGAACGTGCGGGCATTGCCGATGTGGATGTTGTCGTAGACCGTGGGGCCACACACGTACATGCGGACCTTGCCGGACTCGATGGGCTGGAACTCTTCCTTTTTATGGGTAGCGCTGTTGTAGATACGCATTCGTTACTCCTTAACGGTTTTCTGTAGCAGGCAGACTGCCCAGGCGCCAATTCCCTCGCCTTGGCCTTCCCAACCGAGCTTTTCGGTCGTGGTGGCGGCGACGCCCACGTTTTCGACGTCAACGCCCAGGGCATGGGCAAGGTTGGCGCGCATGGCATCGCGGTGCGGAGTGATCTTGGGTTGCTGACAGGCAATGGTGCAATCGGCATCGACAAACTCAAAGCCCAGCTCGCGCGCATAGTCCATCACGCGAGCGAGCAGCACCATCGAATCGGCACCCTCGTAGGCGGGGTCGGTATCGGGGAATAGCTTGCCGATGTCTCCCCCGCGGCAGGCGCCCAGAATGGCGTCGGCCAAGGCGTGCGCGAGCACATCGGCATCCGAGTGGCCCAGCAGGCCGCGCTCGTAGGGGATGTCGACCCCGCCGATGATACATCGACGCCCCTCCACCAAACGGTGGACGTCGTAGCCGTGGCCAATGCGCAGGTTACTGAACATGGGGAAGGTCCTCTCCCTCGGCCATGCGACCGAGCAGAATCGCGGTTACGGGACGCAGGTCTTCGGGCACCGTCACCTTAAGGTTATCGCGCGGGCTCTGGACACAGCGGACGCGCCCGCCCATGCGCTCGACCAGCGATGAATCGTCGGTACCGATAAAGCCCTCGGCGATAGCAGCGGCGTGAGCGCGCTTCATGGCGTCGACGCTAAAGATCTGCGGCGTCTGCGCTGCCCAGTAGAGCTCACGCGGCGGCGTCTCGACGATATTGTCGCCATCGACGATCTTGAGCGTGTCGATCGCGGGCTGGCCGCACACGACACCGTCGAGAGCACGGTCGCTCACGAGCACGTCGATAGCGTGGTCGATGGCCTCGGTCGTAATGAGCGGACGAGCGCCATCGTGAATGGCGACGTATTCAAAGCCCGCCGGAACCGCATGCACGCCGGCACGGGTGGAGTCCTGGCGGGTATCGCCGGCATCGGCAAAACTGATGGGCGTGTCATAGTCAAACGGGTCGATGGCCAGGCGGCGCATCTCGGCACGACGCTCGGCAGGGCAAACCACGACGATGTGGCCGACCTTATCGCTACGGTCAAACGCGCGGATGGACCAGCTCATAAGCGGACGGCCCGCTACATTGACGAGCTGCTTGCCACCGGGGTTACCAAAGCGCTGGCCGCTGCCGCCGGCAACGACCACGGCGCATACGGGCGCCATTATGCGTTCCCCTGTTTGGTGCCCTTCATGCGGTACAGGGAGTCCGCAAGAATGGCAGGGTTGTTAACGCCAAAGTCGCCCAGGCGCTCCGGATCCTCGCTGATGTCGTCCATGAGCTCCTGCAGCGAGCCGTACTCGTCGACGATCTTCTCGGCCACGCCGTCGCGCACGACGGACACGCGAGAAAGCGTGCGCAGGCCCAGCGGCGTCATGACGGAGTCCTCGTCCAGGTCGTCATAGCCCAGAACTGCCGCCACATGCTGCGGGTCGGACAAGTCCTTGGGCGTCATACGGGCAAGCTCAGCGCGGATCTTCTCGGCGTTGGCCTCAGAGGAATCGCTTGCGTAGTCGCGGATCATCAAGTCGTATTCGGTATCCATGCTGGAGCCCGCGAGCTGCTCGAGCTGCATCTGCACGAGCTTGCCCTGGTTACCCAGCTTGACAATGCAATCCTTAAGCTCGGTCTTTGCCTGCTGCATGATCTCGAAGCTCGAGAAGATGCCGGTGATGTCGGCGAGCGTGACGTAGTCGTCGAGCTCGAGGGCCGTCAGACGCAGCAGGGAGCGGTCGAGCGACTGACGGGTAGTCTGGAGCGTGGCGACGAGCTGGTTGACCGAGCTCATGATGGTGGTGACGGGCTGGATCTCGTAGCTCTTGCCGTGAACGTACACGTTGACGACGGCACGACGGGCCGAGACCGAGATCACGATGGCATCCGTGAGCACCGACATGCGGGCGGCGGTGCGGTGACGCATGCCCGTCTCACTCGTGGCGAGTGAGGGATCGGGATTGAGGTGGAAGTTGGCGCGCAGGATCTGGGTGAGGTCGCCGTCGATGACGATGGCGCCGTCCATCTTGGAAAGCTCGAACAGGCGGTTCGAGGTAAACGAAATGTTGAGCGGGAAGCCGTCGTTACCAGCAGCGAGCACGTTTTCGGTGTCGCCGACGCAAATAAGAGCGCCCAGGTGACCAGCGATGATCATGTCGAGGGCGGTGCGGATCGGCTGGCCAGGTGCCGTCAGGCGGATGGCCTGTTCCATACGCTTTTGCAGCTCGTTCTTATCCAAGGCATCGCTCCCATCGTATACGCTCCATAAACGTCAATAAGTTTCTCACGGTTTGCCTCTGTGACGCCCGCAAAATCCGATGCTTACAGAATGAGCGAACACAGCTGAGAGCCCCAATCCAAATGAGCTGCTTATGTGGTAGCATCGGGATTCGCATAAATGAGGGAGTAGTCGCGTGATCGGGTTCGCCTCCGGTGGCGCGGCAAGTCAACACACTGGCCGATGCGGCCTGGCTTGCCTTAATGAACGAGACTCGTGGCTGTGCGCGCAACGCGTACGCCACGGGTCTTTTTTGTTACTCCCCCAAGAGGTACACGCGGGCCCGCCCGCAGAGAGGGAGCCAGACTATGGGACTCGCAGAGCTCGTACTGCTCGCCGTTGGCCTTTCGATGGATGCCTTTGCCGTATCCATCTGCAAGGGCCTTGGCATGAAGAAGATCAACCTTAAAGTCGCCGTGGTGCTCGGCCTGTTCTTTGGCGGCTTTCAGGCCGGCATGCCCGTAATCGGATGGGCGCTCGGCAGTCAATTCATGGGCATCATCGGACCCATCGACCATTGGATCGCCTTTATCCTTTTGGCCTTCATCGGCGGCAAAATGCTGTGGGAAGCCTTTACCGATGACGAGGATGAAGGCGACGGCAAGGATGCCGAAAAGATTGACCTGGGCGAGTACCTGATCCTCGCCATCGCCACCTCAATCGACGCCCTAGCCGTAGGCATCTCATTTGCGGCGCTCTCAGTCGACATCATGCCCGCCGTGTCGCTCATCGGCATCACGACCTTTATCTTCTCCGTCGCCGGCGTAGCGATCGGCCACACCTTTGGCGCGCGCTACGAAAAGCCCGCCACCATCGTGGGTGGCGTCGTGCTCATCCTCATCGGGCTTAAGATCTTGCTTGAGCATCTGGGGGTTTTGGCGCTGTAACGAATAACGGCCGCCCGGCATTACGCCAGGCGGCCGTTTTCATAGCCAGCCGTTTTAGAGCGGCTTAGCCAAAGCAACCTTTACGCAGCGAGGCGCTTGAGGACGTCGATGAGCAGCTCGTAGAAACGCTCGGCAGAAGCGAGCTCCATGCTCTCGTCCGGGGTGTGGACATCGGAGAGCGTCGGGCCCACGGCGATGGCGTCCAGGCCGTGCAGGGCCTCAGCAAACAGGCCGCACTCAAGGCCGGCGTGAATGGACTCGATGCGCAGCTCGGAGCCAAAGAGCTCGCGATAGCTCTCGACAAAAACGTCGCGGACCGGCGAATGCTCGGCATAGCTCCAGCCGGGATACTCGAACTCGAACTTGGCGTCGAAGCCCAGGACATCGGCCAGCGTCTGCAGGCGGTCCTTGAACTCGTTCTGCAGCGAGGTGATCGAGGAGCGCGGGGACAGCATGATCTTGACCTGGTCGTCAGAGGTGGCAACCACGCCGATGTTGGAGGAAACCTCGACGGAGCCGTCGGTGGCGACGTTGCGGCGGATCACACCATTGGGGGCAAGACGCAGGGCGCGGATGAGGGCAAGCGCGGACTTCTGGTCCATGGTCTCGACCTCGGCGTCGTCGGCAATCTCGACGGTGCAGGTAAAGCCGGGGTCGAAGACCTCGAGCTCGGCAGTGACGTCGGCGATGATGTCCTTTGCGATCTGGGCCGCGGCCTCGGCGGCAGCGTGGTCGGCATAGACCAGAACAGCCTTGCACTCACGGTTGATGGCGTTGTCCTTGGTGCCGCCGTTAAAGCTCACGATGGCGGGCTCGCCGGCAACCATCAGGCGGTCGATGATGCGGGCCATGATGAGGTTGCCGTTGCCGCGCTCCAGGTGGATATCGCTGCCGGAGTGGCCGCCCAGCAGGCCGGAGATGTCGAGCGTGAGGGTGCTACCGGTCTTGTGCTCGCGCGCGATGGGGCAGGTGTAGGTAACGACGACGCCGCCGGCGCAGCTGACGGTGGCAACGCCCTCTTCCTCGGAGTCAAGGTTAATCATGGTGCGGGCGCTAATCTGGGACTTGTCGAGCGTCTCGGCGCCGACCAGGCCAGTCTCCTCGTCGGTGGTGAACACGCACTCGAGGGCCGGATGGGCAATCGAATCGTCGTTGAGCACGGTAAGCATAAGCGCGACGGCGATACCGTTGTCGGCGCCCAGAGTGGTGCCGTTAGCGGTGAGGACGCCGTCCTTGACGACCAGGTCGATACCATCGGTCGTAAAGTCGTGCTCAACGGAGCCCAACTTGTCGCACACCATATCGATGTGGCCCTGCAGCATCACGGTCGGAGCATTCTCGGCGCCGGCAGAAGCGGGCTTGCGAATGATGACGTTGTAGACCTCGTCCTGGTACACATCGAGGCCGCGCTCCTTGGCAAACGCAACCAGGAAATCGCTGATGCCCTTCTCGTTGCCAGACCCACGGGGGATCGCGCTGACCTCCTCAAAGAAATGGAACAGCTGGGCGGGCTCGTAGCCGGTAATCTTGTAGTCCATGGTGCCTCCTTGGCGCAACTGGTTAGACAATAAGACATGCGACTTGTATATTCCCAGACTTTACGTGCATAAACCAGTCGAAAACGCCGAGCGCCCTTGCATCATCGGCTAACGGTGAGTAAACGCCACTTTATCAAGATAAAGCAGGTTAGACGGGCCGTACTGAGGGGACGTTGAACCCTTCAACCAACTTCAACGCTTGATCAGCGTTTATGCATACACCATTGGTATGTTTAATAAGATTCTTGTCCTCCGTCACGACGTAATCGGCATCAATGCGATTGGCGACGCCCAGCATCAGGTCGTCCTCAAAGTCATTGTGGTGGTACTTGAACACAAAGGAGTCGAAGACCTCGTCTGCACCGACCGGGGCGATGAGGGCTAGCTCGCGCATCTGTCGAACGCATGCCCAGGCCGTTTCGTCTGCCGCCGCAATGGCGTTATCGCTCAGTGAGCCAGTCTTTCTTCGGCACTCCTGCTTGATTGCCGCCGAGACAAGATATGAAACATCTTTGACCGAAAGCGACGAGGCAAACAGGGCAATCCGCTCCGAGGCGTCGGCAATCTCGATCAGATGGACGACATTTGCCGTACGGTCGGACCTGCCAGAAAAATAATCCATCCATACGTTGGTATCGATTAACAGCTTGAGGACGCCTTCTGGCAGCATTACGACTACGAAATGTGGCAGTCGATGCTGAAGGAAGACGGCACGTTC
>CABUDB010000022.1 GCA_902490245.1 uncultured Collinsella sp. | reverse complement strand
GGTCATCATACGTACTTTTCCAGTCACTCCATGTTTCAGCAGTCCGTCCGGGTTCCACGCTGGCAAGTGCGCGCGTGAGCAGCAAAAACACGTTGGAAATCATCATAAGCGAGTTCATGATCAGCAGCACGTAGCTCATAAAGCCCGTGAGCGAGCCCACGCCCAAGCGACCTTCGATGATCATGCGACCGCCAATCCACAGAATCGAGAGCGCAGCCACGTACATCGAGAGTTGGAACACCGGCAGGTTGAGCACAGCGGTACCGAAGGTCTTGGTCGCCGTGCCGGCGAGCTCGGTATTGACGGTGTCGAACTTGTCGCATTCGTGCTCGGCGCGCACGTAAGCCTTCACGGCGCGCACGGCGGTAAGGTCCTCTTGCACCACGCCGTTGAGGTGGTCCATCGAGGTCTGGAGTTGGCGGTAGAGCGGGCTCACACGCACGGTAATGATACCGAGCACGATGGCGAGCATCGGCAGAATGACGGCAAAGACCGCCGCGAGCTCGCGCGAGAGCGCAAAGGCGTAGACGAGGCCCATGACCAGATTTACCGGCCCGCGCACCATGGGGCGAAAGCCGTTGCCGATGGCGTTTTGAATAACAGTGATATCGGTGGTCATGCGCGTGACGAGCGAGCTGGCGTCGTAGTTATCCAGATTGCCAAAGGCGAGCGTCTGGATCTTTCGATACTCGGCCTCGCGCAGGTTAGCGCCCAGCCCCGAGGCAACGCGGGCGGACGTGCGTGCATAGCCCAAGCCAAGCAGCAGCGAACATGCGGCGCATACCAGCATATACGCGCCCTGCAACAGCATGTAGTTGATGTCGCCCGCGGGCACGCCTACATCGATGATATTTGCCATGATGACCGGGATAAACAGCTCGAGCGCCGTCTCGGCCGTCACAAAGAGCACGCCGAGCATGGCATCGCGGCGGTATGCCCCCAGATAGGAAAACAAAATCTTGAGATTGCGCACGCAGGTTCATCCCCCATCAAACGTTGTTCGCAAACCCACGTATTATGGCGCGCCGTGCGGCGGTGTCAAGTGTTCCGAAATCGATTTCTGCAAGGCTAGTGCAGGCGCTAAGCTCGCAAGGTGCATCTCTGTATTCAATTGGAAATGAACGCGAGCGCGACTTTTTTCGCCCCGCTGCCAACATAAACCTTGACTCTACAATCGTTGTAGGGTTTTCACTACACTGGTAGCAAAACGAACCCAGCCAGAAAGCCCCGCCCATGGAACACGACCTCACACGCGGCAATGTCCTCAAGACCATCGCGGTCTTTGCCCTGCCCTATATGCTCTCGTACTTTTTGCAGATGCTCTACGGCATGGCCGACCTGTACATGATGGGGCAGTTTAGCGGCGCCGCCGGCATCACCGCCGTGGGCAATGGCGCGCAGACGCTCTATATCATTACCGTAACGCTCGTGGGCCTGGCCATGGGAACGACGGTTATCGTCGGCCACGCCGTGGGTTCGCGTCGGTTTGACCGCGCCGAGACCGCCATCGGCAACACCATCACGCTCTTTATGGGTGTCTCGGTGGTGCTGGCCGCTGTCCTGCTCGCACTGTGTCCGCAGATTGTGGCACTCATTGGCACGCCGGCCGAAGCGGTCGAAGGAACCGCCGCCTACCTGCGTATCTGCTTTATGGGCATTCCCTTTATCGCCGCGTACAACATCCTCTCGGCCATCTTTCGCGGCCTAGGCGATTCGCGCTCGCCCATGTACGTGATTGGCGTGGCATGCATCATCAACATCGCGCTCGACTTTCTGTTTATCGGCCACATGGGGCTCGGCCCCGTAGGCGCGGCACTCGGCACAGTCATCGCGCAGACGGCGAGCGTGGCTCTCGCGCTCGTGTGGCTCAAGAGCCGTCGCACAAACATCCACGTTAAGCGCAGCGACCTGCGCCCCCAGCCCGAGGTGCTCGGCAGCATTCTTAAGATCGGCGTGCCCGTGGCCGTGCAGGACGGCTGCATCCAGGTGGCATTTATGTTCATCACCGTCATCGCCAACCACCGCGGCCTGGTCGACGCCGCCGCCGTGGGCCTAGTCGAGAAGATGATCAGCTTTTTGTTTATCGTGCCGAGTTCCATGGGCGCCACCGTCAGCGCACTCACGGCGCAAAACGCCGGCGCGGGCAAGGGCGACCGCGCACGTCAGGTACTCAAGGACGCCATGACCATCTCGGTGGTGTACGGCTGCCTAATCACGGTGCTGATGTGGCTAGTGGCGCCGGCGTTTCTCGGCTTTTTTGCTAAGGACGTCGCAGTGGTCGCGGCCGGCACCGGCTACATGCGCAGCTACATTTTCGACGCGATTTTTGCCGGCATCCACATTTGCTTTAGCGGCTTTTTCGCTGCATACGGCAAGAGCTACATCGGCTTTGCGCACAACGTGCTGGCCGTGGCGCTCATTCGCGTGCCCGGCGCCTGGCTGCTGTCGAACGCCTATTCCGACACGCTGTTTCCCATGGGTATCGCTTCGCCGTGCGGGTCAATTCTGTCGGCGGTCATTTGCGTTGTCGCGTTTACCGTACTCAACCGGCGCGGAGCTTTTGACAGGTTGGTGGCGTAGCGGGGCAACGCGAGATCGCCCTGATCGACGACATCATCAGCGACGACCCAGCAACCTACGTGACGCAGATCACGGTGCCCGTTGCCCCGTTCAGATAAGAACCGCCCGGAAGGCATCATGCTTTCCGGGCGGTTCTTCAATTTGGCTATCGATGCGCTAAGTCTGGGGCACCTGACCAGTCGCCAAGATCTGCTCGAGTGCGTCCTCGTCCAGCACGGGCACGCCCAGCTGCTCGGCTTTGGTGAGCTTGGAGCCCGCTTTGGGACCGGCGACCAGGTAGCTCGTCTTCTTTGACACACTGCCCGAAACCTTGGCGCCGAGTACCTTGAGCGCCGCACCTGCCTCGTCGCGGGTGCGGTTGACGAGCGTGCCGGTGAGCACGAAGGTCAGGCCCGCAAGCGGCTGTGCGTCAGCGAGCTCGCCCGCCACGCCCGCGTCGGCTGCGGCTTGCGCGTGCGCGGCGCCCAGGTCGACCTCGAGCGACAGACCCGCCTGACGCAGGCGCTCCAGCACGGCAAGGTTCTCGGGCACGGCCAGGAACTGCTTGACGCTCGCCGCAATCTTGGGACCGATGCCCTCGCACTCGGCGATGTCCTCTTCACTCGCCAAGATGAGCTTGTCAATCGACAGGAATCGCTCGGCGATGACCTCGCCCACGCTCTTGCCCACGTGGCGGATGCCCAGGGCAAACAGCACGCGACCGAGCGGCTGGCTCTTGGACTTGTTGAGCTCGGCGATGATTTTCTCGGCCGTCTTGAGGCCCACCGGAATGGGGTCGCCCTTCTTGACGCCCTTTTTGCTGTTGGAGCTGGCATAGGTGCGCCCCGTGTCCAGGCCTGCGATGTCGTCGACCGTGAGCTGGTAGAAGTCCGCGACATCGTGAATCAGGCCGGCGGCGATCATCTTGTCGACAATCTCGTCGCCCAGGCCGTCGACGTCCATGCAGCCGCGGCTCACCCAGTGGAGCAAGCGCTCCTTGAGCTGCGCGGGGCAGTCGATGGACACGCAGCGGTAGGCCACCTCGCCGTCCTCGTGGACCACGGGGCTACCGCACACGGGGCAGACCTCGGGCATGTGCCAGTCGACCGAATCGGCCGGGCGCTTGTCGAGCACCGGACCCACGACCTCGGGGATTACGTCGCCTGCCTTGTGCACGATGATAGTATCGCCCTCGCGCACATTTTTGCGGCGGATCTCGTCGATGTTGTGCAGCGTGGCGCGCGCGATGGTGGAACCGGCGACTGTCACCGGGTCGAACTCGGCGACCGGCGTGAGTACGCCGGTGCGACCCACCTGGATGCGAATTTCGCGCAGGACGGTCTGCTTTTCCTCGGGCGGGAACTTAAAGGCAATGGCCCAGCGCGGCGCGCGGGCGGTAAAGCCCAGGTCGAGCTGCTGTTGGAAGCTGTCCACCTTTACGACCACGCCGTCGATGTCGTAGTCCAAATCGCCGCGGTGCTCGAGCGCCTGGGCACAGAACTCGTGGACCTCGGCCGGCGTGGCGCAACGGGCAACGTTGGGGTTGACGCTAAAGCCGGCGCTACGCAGCCAATCGAGGAACTCGCGCTGACTGTGGACGTGCAGCGGGTCGGTATCAGCAATGGCATAGATAAAGGTGGCAAGGTCGCGGCGCGCCGTGACCTTGGGATCCTTCTGACGCAGGCTGCCGGCGGCGGCGTTGCGCGGGTTGGCGAAGGGGTCGCGGCCCTCGGCATCGGCCTCGTCGTTCAGGCGCACAAAGCTGCCCTTGGGCATATAGACCTCGCCGCGCACCTCGATGGTGCGCTCGCGGTCGGCACCCATGTGGGCGAGCGCCGGCTCGGACAGGTGCATGGGCACATCCTTGATGGTACGCACGTTGAGCGACACGTCCTCGCCCGTGGTGCCATCGCCGCGCGTGGCCGCGCGCACGAAGGTGCCGTTTTGGTAGGTAAGCGCCACGCCCAGGCCATCGATCTTAAGCTCGCAGGTATAGGTAACGCTACCGGCACCGAGCGCATCCTCGGTGCGCTGGAGCCACGCGTCGAGTTCGTCCAGATCCATGGCATCGTCCATGGAATACATGCGCGCCATATGCGTGACCGGCGTAAACTGCTCGCTCACGTAGCCGCCCACGCGCTGGGTATAGCTGTCGGGCGTCACCAGGTCAGGATAGGCCGCCTCGATCTCCTGCAGCTCAACGAGCATTTTGTCGAAGGCGGCGTCCGTGATCTCGGGCGCGTCGAGCATGTAGTAGCGATAGGCATGGTAGTCGAGCTCGTGGCGCAGCTCGGCCGCACGCGCTGCCGCCTGGGCACGGGCATCGGCCGGTGCAGCGGTATCCGCGGTCGTGGGCGTTTCGGTATCGATGTCCACGCCGTCACCAAACAGGCTCGATTGCTCCATAGCGGCACTCCTTCGCTCGATTTCAAACGGATACAAGAGTACCACCGGTCGCAACGGGGTCGAATAGCCCTTTCGAACCGCACCGAATCGGCAGCCGCCAGACTGTGGTGGACAGTTAGTTCAGATACGTATAAATCCTAGAGCCGGATCAGGCACGAACACCCCTGTTTCAACTAATTTGGGCTCCTCGAGACCATGTAAACGCCCCACTCTCCCTTCCAAACACCCATTCGAGCCCCAACCCAATCAAAAATTGCTCAAAACGCATCCCAAGCTGCCCCAGATTTATACGTATCTGAACTAACTGTCCAGGCCATTCCGAACCAAGCCTCTTGCCAGCCACAAGTGATCCGTTTTCCTCCGTCCCCAAGGGATCATCGCGAAAAGAGGGGGCTGTCCCGCGTTGGCGGGACAGCCCCCTCTGGCTTCGATATGTGTGGAGTGGCTCGTTAGTAACCCTGACCGTAGCCCTGGCCGTAGCCCTGGCCGTAGCCCTGGCCCTGGCCCTGCTGGCCGAGCAGCTCCTCCAGGTACTGGCGCAGCTGCTCATCGGTAATACCGCCGTTGCCAGTGTCGGTTGCGCTGTCGTTCTGCTGCTGGTTCTGCAGCTCCTCGTCGGAGCCCAGCTCGACGGTGACCTTCTTCTCTTCCTTGCCGCGCATGAGCGTGATCTCGACCTTCTCGCCCACCTCGTGGCTGCGCAGCGCGATGATCAGGCCGTCGGCGCTCGAAATCTCATCGTCGCCCAGCTTGGTGATGACGTCGCCCTCCTGAATGCCGGCCTTGGCGGCAGGACCATCCTCAACGACGCTCGCCACATACGCGCCGCTATCGGTGCTCAACTTGTTGGTGCGGGCGTTAAGCGCATTGACGCTCGAAAGCGTAGCGCCCATGTACGGATGCACCGGCGTCTTACCGTCGATGATCTGGTCGGCAATGTTCTTGGCGTAGTTAACCGGAATGGCAAAACCCACGCCCGAGCTGGAGCCCGAGTAGCTCTCGATAAGCGAGTTGATACCCACAAGCTCACCGTTGTCGTTGACGAGCGCACCGCCGGAGTTGCCCGGGTTGATGGCGGCATCGGTCTGGATCATGTTGGCATAGATGGTGTTACCGTTGGTAGAGCTCATGGCCGTTGAGCGATACAGCGCCGACACAATGCCCGTGGAGACAGACTGCTCGTTGCCGAACGGCGAGCCGATCGCCATAACCCACTCGCCCACGTTGAGCTTGGAGGAATCGCCGATCTCGATCGGGGTGAGCTTGGAGGCGTCGGCGTCCTTGAGCTTGATGACGGCCAGGTCGCTCGAGGCATCGTTGCCCACGAACTCGGCCTCGTAGGTGGTGCCGTCGTCCATGGTCACCACGTACTGGTCATAGCCATCGACCACATGGTTGTTGGTGAGGATATGGCCCTCGGTATCGAGCACAACGCCCGAACCGACGCTGCCCGAGTTGTCCGACTCGTCGGCAGACTGCGAAAGCGAGCCATTCTGGCTGCCGCTCGAAGTGGCGGTAATGGAAACCACGGAGGGCAGGGCCTTGGCAGAAACGGCCTCGGCCAGCGTGGTGTCCTCGGAGTCGATCGTGATCTTTTGCGTCGACGAACCCGAAGCGCCCGCCGTCACGGCATTCTTGCCGCCACCGATATCGAGCGTACCGCTCATAATGAGCGCAATGACCAGCAGAGCACCACATGCGCAGCCGGCAAGCGCTGTAATAAAGATCGGCAGCTTTTTGGTCTTGGTCTTGACCACCGTGTGCTTGTTCACGACCTGTTGGCCGCCCAGCGGCTTGCCGGTCTGCGTATCGTAGGCCTGCACGTAGGGAATGTTGTTGCCGTCGGCAGGCGTCGACTCCACCTGCACGCGCGGCTGCTGCTGAGTCTCGCCGGCATTGCCAACATCCTGGGGACGCTGGGAATCGTTCTCGCTCATAGCTGCGATCCTTTCGTCAAATAACCAAAGGCCCGCCAAACACCGTGGCGGGCCATCATTGTTCACGTTGAGTTGTACCCCAATATGCGGGCGTACGTGTACGAGAACGCAATCTTTTAGGAAGGCTTAAGTTCTGCTGCAAACTCGAAAGGAACCCGCACCTGCGTCAAAACCACCACAAAGGTGCCTGTCCCCTTTGTGGTGGAAATCTAGTCCTTAAACAGATAGCCCACGCCGCGGACGGTGGTGATGTGTGCCGCGATCTGCGGGCCCACCTTGGAGCGGATGCGTCGGATGTGCACGTCGACGGTGCGCGTGCCGCCGCAGTACTCAAAGCCCCACACGCGGTGCAGCAGCACCTCGCGGCTGTAGGCGCGATTGGGATGCGTCGCCAAAAAGCTCAGCAGCGAGTACTCCATCAGCGTCAGGTCGATGGGCTCGTTATCGAGTGTCACCTGGTAGGTAGCCAGATTAATCTCGAGGTTATCGATGTTGAGCACATCGTCGGCGGTGACGGTCTCCTCCTCGCCCATCAGGCGCTGCGCGCGAGCCTTAAGCTCGTTGGGCGTCGCCGTGGGGCATACAAAGTCGGCATGCGCGTGATTCGGCAGGCGCAGGGTACCGAGCGCCTCATCGTCGACGATCACCAACATGGGGACACCGCCGCGATCGTCAAGCCACTTGGCAATCTGATCGATGCGGTCGCTGCGGATGCCGTCGGAATCGAGGATCAGCAGGTCAAAGTCATGCGCCGCAGTCGGCGAATCGGGAGTGGCCAGGCTCACCTCGACACCCAGGGTGGTCGTCAGGCTGCGGGCAAACTCGTGGAAGCGCGTCGTGCGCGCCATGAACAGGGCACTCTTTTCGGACATATCGGCCTCCAAAGAAATGAGCTCAATCGTACTGGAACAAGCCAGCGCGATTAGGAGTTCGCCAGGTAGTGCTTGATCTCCCACTCGGTGATCGTAGACTCAAACTTATGCCACTCGTCGCGCTTCTTTTTGAGGAAGAAGCTGTGGATGTGCTCGCCGAGAGCATCCTTCATAAACTGCGAGTCCTCAAACACGTCGAGCGCCTCTTTGAGCGAGCGAGGCAGCGGCGCGTAGCCGGCCTCGACCATCTGACGGTCGGTAAGCTTGAGCGTCTCGGCCGTGGCCTCGGGCGGGAGTTCCAGCTTGCGCTCGATGCCGTCCAGACCAGCCGCCAGCGTGACGGCGTTGACCAGATACGGGTTGGCCATGGGGTCGGGACTGCGCAGCTCGATGCGCGTGGACAGCGGCTTGCCGGGCTTGTAGACCGGGATGCGGACCATACTCGCGCGGTTGCGCAGGCCCCACGTGGCGTACTGCGGCACGGAGTCGCCACCCGTGGTGATGCGCTTGTACGAGTTGACCGTGGGGTTGGTGATGGCGCTGATCTCGCGCGCGTGCGCTAAGATGCCGGCCATGTAGTGCTTGGCGATTTCGGAGAGGTGGTACTTCTCGTCGTCCTCGCCCCAAAAGACGTTGTTGCCGTCGTGGTCGAACAGCGACTGATGCAAAAACATGGCGCTGCCGTCCTCGCCCGCCAACGGCTTGGGCATAAAGGAAGCGTGGCAACCGCTCTCGTAGGCCTGCTGCTTAATGATGAGCTTGGCCGTGGTGACGGCGTCGGACATGCTCAGGGCCTCGGCGTGACGCAAGCTCATGCCGTGCTGCGAGCGGCCGGCGGCGTGGAAGGTGTACTCCACGGGCACGGACATCTTCTCGAGCGTGAGGACCGTGTTGCGACGCAGGTCGCGGGCGGCATCGCTCACCGAAAGATCGAAGTAGCCCACGTTGTCGAGCGGCTCGGGGGTGTGCTCGTCGGGGAAGTAGTAATACTCCAGCTCGGCACCCACGTTAAGCAGATAGCCAGCCTTCTCGGCCTTGCGAAACATGCGGCGCAGGGCGTCGCGCGGGTCGCCGGCGAAGGGCTTGCGATCGGGAGTACACACGTCGCAGAAAACGCGTGCAACGCCGTTATGGCTCGGGCGCCACGGCAGGATTTGGAAGGTCGAGGCATCGGGGAACGCCAGCATGTCGGCTTCCTCGGGCGTGGCAAAGCCCTCGATGGCCGAGCCGTCAAAGCCAATACCCTCCTCAAAAGCGACCTCGAGTTCCTCAGGGCTAATTGCAAAGTTCTTGAGGCGGCCGAGAATGTCGACAAACCACAGACGAACAAAGCGGATGTCACGCTGCTCTACGGAGCGGAGTACGTAATCGATGTTCTGCTGGTTCATGTCGCTCCCCTTTCTTTCGGGCGGGTTTCGACTGGTCTATATCGCAGATACTATCGCAGAAAAATGTTTCCGCAGGGTTAAAGCGTATCAAGCGCTCAAAAAACGTGTGCGAACAGGCAGTTGCGAACGAGTAGTTAGCGCGAGGTCGAAGCGCGGTGTTCGATGTGGCCGGGGACCTCGATGCGCTTGGGGGCGAGCTTTGCGGCATCGCCCACCGTAGTGGTAACGACGTCGATGCGCTCGGACAGGCGCTCGACCACGCGCTCGGCAATGGTGAGGGTGTCCTGCGCGGCCGTGGTCACACCGCCAAAGAGCACGTGGTTCCAGGGGTAATCGTCAAACGTCGCAATCTTGAGGCCAGCCGGCAACGAGGGTCCCAACTGCGCCAGTGCCTCGGTCAGACGCAGGAAAACCAGGCCGTTGACGGCGATAAGGCCGAGCTTTTTCCCCGCATAGTCACGGATGGTCTCGTCTAGGCGACTGACACCCTCGACGCCACCATCGGCCAGGGTGACGACCTCACCCGCAAGGCCGCGGCGCGAAAGCTCGTCGACAAAGGCCTCGGCACGCTCGCGACGCACAGGGCTGTCGTCGCTTGCCTCGGTGAGCAGGCACAGGCGCTCGCTGCCCGCGACAGCCAAGGCATCTACCAGGCCGGCGACCAGCTCACGGTTGTTGGAGGTCACCAGATCGACACCGCCGGCGGCAATATCGCGGTCGAGCAGCACGACGGGCAAGCGTCCCGCTGCCGCGGCGATTGCCTCGTCATTGCCGCCACAGGTGTTGACGACCAGGCCGTCCACGCCGGCATCGATAAGTCTGGTGAGCGACTCTGCCTCCTTGGCGGGGTCGTTGCCACTAATGGCCGTCATGAGCGAGCAGCCGCGCGCGGCGGCACTGGCGGAAAGCCCTTCGAGCATGGCGCTCGAGAACGGGTTGGCGATGTCGGCCAAAATCACGCCGATGAGGTTGGTACGCGAGCTGCGCAGATTGCGCGCGGCGGCACGTGGACGATAGCCGGTGCGCTCGATAACTGCCGCGATGCGAGCGCGGGTTTCCTCGGTCATCTGCCCGGGGCGGTTGTTGAGATAGCGCGAGACCGTGGCCGGGCTCACGCCCGCCTCGGCAGCAATGTCCTTAATCCTCATCTGCGCCATAGCGCACCCCGTTTCCCAATTGTCGGCAGTCTGAGCCATTTTAGGCATTTTTTTAAAAATCCCGCTTGCAAAACGTTGTAGATGAGTATACTACAACTCGAAACGAAACCGATTTCGTAAACCGATTTCGGCAAGCGTTGGCACGGAGGTGCAAAGATGCACCCTACCGTCTTGGCACCTCCGTGCCAACGCCATATCAAAGGTGAACGCACGAGCAAGAAGGAGCTGCGCGACCATGGGTAAAACGGTTCTTACCTTCGGCGAGATCATGATGAGGCTCTCGCCCAAAGATCACCTGCGCATTGAGCAGGCCACCGAGTTTGATGTCCGCTACGGCGGTGCCGAGGCCAACACCGCCCTTTCCCTGGCCTACCAGGGTGACAAGGCCGCTTACGTCTCCGTTGTCCCGGCCAACCGTCTGGGCGAGTGCGCCCTGCGTTCGCTGAAGGTCTACGACGTCGATACCTCGCGCGTCGTGCGCCAGGGCGACCGTCTTGGCTCCTATGTGTTTGAGGTCGGCGCCTCGCAGCGCGGCAACGGCTGCGTCTACGACCGCAAGTACTCTGCCATCAACATGGCCAAGCGCGACGTCTTTGACTGGGACGAGATCCTCAAGGGCATCGACGTCTTCTACTTCTCCGGCGTGACGCCCGCCGTCTCCGACGAGATGGCCGCCGCCTGCAAGGATGCCCTCACCGCCTGCCGCGCCAAAGGCATCACCACCGTGTGCGACGTGAACTATCGCGGCAAGATGTGGTCGCCCGAGAAGTCGCAGGCCACCATGAAGGAACTCCTGCCGCTCGTTGACATCTGCATTGCCAACGACGAGGACGCTCCTGCCGGTCTCGGTATGACCTGCGTCTCCGGCTCCCTTGCCCACGGCATCGAGGAGCGCGACACCTACGTCGAGATGGCCCGTCAGATCTGCGCCGAGTACGGTTGCAAGAAGGTTGCCTCGGTCGTCCGCAACATCTCCTGCGTCGAGCGCTCCATCTGGATGGGCATGCTCTTTGACGCCGAGAGCGGCGAGCACTGGTTCTCCCCTGCTCACGATGTGCACGTGCTCGAGGGCGTTGCCGCCGGCGACGCTTTTAACGCCGGCCTCGTCCATGCCCTCATCAACGACTTCGACCCGCAGGACGCCGTCAACTACGCGATTGCGGCCTCGATCCTCAAGCTCACCATCAAGGGCGATTCCAACCTGGTGACCGCAGACGAGATCGCAGCCGTGGCATCCGCCGCCGACGGTGGCACTCGCGTCGCGCGCTAAGCCGTCCCCATTCCGCGGGCCGCAGCTTTCCATACCCATACCTCTGCGGCCCGCTCCCCGATTCCTCCGGTCGGGCAAAACCACCAGTCCCATTCCGGTTTTGCCTGGCATTTCCTACACGACTGGTCGCGCAGCCGGTTTTGGAATTGCTTGTGACCCCAAGCAGTGCCTCCGATAACCAATCCAAAACCGGCTCATGACCAGCATATTTGGCAATCACGCGCCCGCGCGCGCCGTACATCGAAAGGAACATCATGTTCGATCAGTTCTACACCACGCTTGAGTCCCTGGGCATCGTGCCGGTCGTCGTGCTCGACAAGGTCGAGGACGCCGCTCCGCTCGCCCACGCCCTTATGGCAGCAGGCATGAAGTCCGCCGAGGTCACCTTCCGCACCGCCTGCGCCGCCGAGTGCATCGCCGCCATGGCCGAGGCCGAGCCTGAGATGTGCGTTGGCGCCGGCACCGTCCTGACTGTCGAGCAGGTTGAGCAGGCCCGCGCCGCCGGTGCCAAGTTCATCGTCTCCCCGGGCTACAACGAGGACGTCGTGAAGCACTGCATCGACATCGACCTGCCCGTCCTTCCCGGTACCGTGACCCCCTCCGAGGTCACCGCGGCCGAGAACCTGGGCCTCAAGATCACCAAGTTCTTCCCCGCGGCTCAGTATGGTGGCCTGAACACCATCAAGGCCCTCGCCGCTCCGTTTGTCGGTCATCGCTTTATGCCCACCGGCGGCGTG
>CABUDB010000021.1 GCA_902490245.1 uncultured Collinsella sp. | reverse complement strand
ACGCCCGACGCCGACGGCCGCCGCACCGAGATCACCTGCGCCCGCTGCGGGGCGCTAACCGTTGCGCCAATCGCCCGTGCGGAGAGAGTATAGCAAAACAATCGCCTCATTCACCTCATATCCATTAAAGGTAACTGGCGCGTGTCCACGCGGAGCTGATTCAGTTGAGATTGCCTGAACATTCCGCCCCTCTTTACGCCCTCGGGTATACTCAAAAGCTACTGATTCGATTTGATGCCCAGCAACAGCAGAGGGGATAGTATATGTGCGGTTTTGTCGGTTTTGTCGGTGGGACGGATAACCAATCCGAGGTGCTCACCAAGATGATGGACCGCATCGTCCATCGCGGTCCCGACATGGGCGGTCAGTTTATCGACGGCCGCGTTGCCCTGGGCTTCCGCCGCCTGTCGATCCTCGACCTGACCGAGGCCGGCGCTCAACCCATGGCCAACGAGGACGGCAGCGTCGTCATTGTCTTCAACGGTGAGATCTACAACTTCCAAGAACTCCGTTCCGAGCTCGAGGCCAAAGGCTACAAGTTCCACTGCGGCGCCGACACCGAGAGCCTCCTGCACGGCTACGAGGAGTGGGGCGAGGCCGTCCTCGATCGCTTACGCGGTATGTACGCCTTCGTCATCTGGGACAAAAAGAAGAACAAGCTTTTTGGCGCCCGCGACATCTTTGGCATCAAGCCGCTCTACTACTATCCCATGGCCGATGCGGGCGACGGCGCTCCGGGCGTGCTCTTTGGTTCCGAGATCAAGAGCTTCCTGGACTACCCGCACTTCCACAAGGCGGTCAACAAAAAGGCTCTACGTCCGTACATGACGCTGCAGTATTCGGCGACTGAGGAGACCTTCTTCGAGGGTGTCTACAAGCTGCCGCCGGCGCACTACTTTACCGTCGATATCCCGACCGGCAAGATGAACATCGAGCGCTACTGGGATTGCGATTACTCTGCCGTCGAGAAGCCGTTCGAAGAGTATGTCGATGAGCTGGACGAGGTCGTGCACGAGAGCGTCGAGGCCCATCGCATCGCCGACGTCAAGGTCGCGTCGTTCCTCTCCGGTGGCGTCGACTCCAGCTACATCGCCGCTTGCCTCATGCCCGACAAGACCTTCTCGGTGGGCTTTGACTACAAGAACTTCAACGAGACCAACTACGCCAAGGAGCTTTCCGATAAGCTCGGCGTCGAAAACGTTCGCAAGATGATTACCGCCGACGAGTTCTTCGGTGCGCTCGAGGACATCCAGTATCACATGGACGAGCCGCAGTCCAACCTGTCTTCCGTGCCGCTGTGGTTCTTGGCCGAGATGGCCCGCAAGGACGTTACCGTCGTGCTTTCGGGCGAAGGCGCCGACGAACTCTTTGGCGGCTACGCCTACTACGAGGATACGGTCCCGGTGCGCAAGTACAAAAAGATGGTGCCGCTGCCCATCCGTCGCGCGCTCGGTAACCTGGCGCTGCATATGCCGTACTTCAAGGGACATAACTTCCTGGTCAAGGGTGCCGAGATCCCCGAGAAGTCGTTCCTGGGACAGGCTCTGGTATGGCCGGAGCGCGAGGTCGACGGCGTGCTCAAGCCCGAGTACAACACCGGCGACGGCGCCTTTGAGCTCGCTGCACCCATCTATGCGCGCGTGAAGGGTCAGCCCGAGCTGGTCAAGAAGCAGTACCTGGACATGAACATGTGGCTCCCGGGCGACATTCTGCTCAAGGCCGACAAGATGTGCATGGCACATTCGCTGGAGCTGCGCGTGCCCTTCCTGGACCGCAAAGTCATGGAGTTCGCCGAGCACATTCCCGACCGCTACCGCATCAACGAGAACGGCAACAAACAGGTACTCCGCCACGCTGCCAACAAGTCGCTGCCCGATGAGTGGGCCACCCGTCCCAAGGTGGGCTTCCCGGTGCCGATTGTCTACTGGCTGCGCGAGCAAAAGTGGTACGACTATGTCAAGGAGTACTTCACCGCGCCGTGGGCAAGCGAGTTCTTCGATACCGACGAGCTCATGCACCTGCTCGATCTGCACTTTGCGGGCAAGGGCGATTTCCAGCGCAAGATCTATACGCCGCTCGTGTTCCTGGTGTGGTACAAGCGCTTCTTTATCGACGAGGACCAGCCCGCTGTTCAGGCTGCCTAGCCTCGGCTTACGAACGCCTGCGCGTAACGGCTCCTCCGGGAGCCGTTTTTGCGTGGGTGCGTTTCAGTTACTATAAAAACCGTCCCTGCCAAATGGCTGAGAAAGGTGAAAGATGCACCATTCGGATTCCGCGACCGTGACCACGGTCGATACGCTTGCCAAGCTTCTCGATGTGTGCGGCGAGCTGCGCGCATCAGAGCAGGTTGACGAGCGTGCCGTGACCGGCTGCTCGTTTGATTCGCGCGCGGTCTCGGCAGGTGACGTATTCTTTTGCAAAGGCGCTGCCTTTAAGCCTGCGTTTTTGAGCATGGCGCTCGATGCGGGCGCCGTCGCATTTGTGTGCGAGGAGTCGCTGGTCGAGTCTCTGGAGCCGCTGGCGCAGGAGGGCGGTGCTGCGATGCTGGTTGTTGATAGCGTTCGCACGGCCATGGCCCTGTTGCCGCCGGAGGTCTACGACCGTCCCGACCACGACGTCAAGATCGTGGGCATCACTGGTACTAAGGGAAAGACCACGGCCGCTTTTATGCTCCAGTCCATCATCAAAGCGGCGGGCGAGTCCTGCGGCATGATCGGCTCGGTGAGTACCGACGATGGCATCGAGTGCTATGAGAGCACCAATACTACGCCCGAGGCCCCCGAGGTCTGGCGCCATATCGCCAACTGCCGCACGTCCGGTCGCCAGTCCATGGTCATGGAAGTCTCGAGCCAGGCGCTCAAGTACCAACGCGTCGAGAATCTGCCGTTTGACGTGGCGTGCTTCCTCAACATCGGGCGTGATCACATTTCACCGATCGAGCACCCGACCTTCGAGGATTATTTTGAGAGCAAACTCAGGATCTTTGACCAGGCAAAGACCGCCGTGGTGAATTTGGGCACCGAAGAGGTCGATCGTGTGCTGGAGGCAGCGTCGACGGCCGAGCGCTTGGTGACCGTTGGCGTCGAGCATCCCGAGGCAAGCCTGTGGGCGAGCGACGTACGCATGGTCGGCTTTAGCATTGAGTTCAACCTGCATGGCCTGTGTGCCGATGAGTCCGAGGCGGGGGAGAAGGTCCTGCTGGGCATCGCGGGCGACTTTAACGTGGAGAACGCGCTGGTCGCTATCGCCGCCGCGCGCGAGATCGGCATCGGTATCGAGGCTATCAAGAAGGGCCTCTCCAAGCTGCGTGTGCCGGGCCGCATGGAGGTCGTGGAGTCGAAGGACGGCCGCGTGATCTGCGTCGTTGACTATGCGCACAACCAGCTTTCGTTCCGTTCGCTTTTCTCGTCGGTGAAGCGCGCGTTTCCCGCCAGCCCGGTCATCGCAGTGTTTGGCGCTGCCGGCGGCAAGGCGCAGGAGCGCCGCGAGCAGCTTCCGCGCGAAGCCGCACCGTATTCCGACCTGATGATCTTTGCCAACGAGGATCCAGCTCACGAGGACCCGATGAAGGTCTGTCGCGAGCTTGCCGAGCATGTTCCCGACGATACGCCGAACAAGATCATCCTCGACCGCGAAGCCGCTGTGCATGCGGCGTTCAAGGCGGCGCGCGAGGAGTACGTCAACCCCGATGCTCCCACCATTGTCTTGCTGCTGGCAAAGGGTGACGAGGAACTCATGCACGTGGGTGATGAGTTCGTGCCCATCGAGAGCGACCTTTCGCTGGCCAATCGCCTAATCGATGTTACCCAGTTTGACTAATGAACCATGATGGCGGCGGCGCCCTGAGTGCGCTGTCGCCATAGGCGTGTTCCCTCAATCAAAACATGCCGTCCAAGTCCAAACCCTTCTACGTAAACGGAGTAACCATGTCCCACAACACCCTGCCGACCGTTGCCGAGCTTTCGGGCGAGATGCGCGAGCGCTTGGCCAAGGTCAAGTACGTCTTTACCGACCTGGACGCCACCATGCTCGCGCCCGGCTCGTGCGTGCTGCGCGACAACGACGGCAACCCTTCGACCAAACTCGTCGAGGCCGTCGTGGCGCTCGCTCGCGCTGGTATTCAGGTGGTTCCCACCTCGGGTCGCAACCGTACCATGATCCACGAGGACGCGCGCGTGCTCGGCCTCAACTCCTACATTGGTGAGATGGGCGGCCTGGTCATGTACGACCTCAAAGCCAACGATTGGGAGTATCTGACCGGCGACATGCCTTACGACCCCGCCTGCGGCCTTACGCCGCACCAGGTGATCGAGCAGACCGGCGTGTGCGAGAAGATCCTTGCCCGCTGGCCGCACAAGATCGAGTACCACAACGACATGTCGACCGGCTACAAATACCGTGAGGTCACCGTCGGCATGCGCGGCGATGTGCCCGACGATGAGGTCCAGGCCATCCTGGACGAGGCCGGCTGCGGTCTGATCTGGGCTTGCAACGGCCATCTGACTCACCTGTCCAAGCCGACGACGCTCGAGCTCGATCGCGTCGAGGACGGTCGCGCATTCAACATCAACCCCGCGGGCCTCAACAAAGGTGTCGCCATTGCGCGCTTCTGCGAGCACCTGGGGATCGAGCGCGAGGAGACGCTCGCACTCGGCGATTCCGAGTCCGACTTCTACATGGCCGATCGCGTGGGCACGTTCTGCCTGGTCGAGAATGGCCTGACGAGCGCCGGCGCGCCCGAGTTCTTGGCTACTTGCGAGAACGCTTTCGTTACGCGTGGCAAAATTGTCGACGGTTGGGCGGCGACGGCAGAGCTGCTGGTCGCGGCGCGTTCGTAGCGCGGCGTCGCTGCACTTGGACATGTCTTTTCGAGAGAGACTGGTGAGGTAATGTCCGATATCGAGAATCCGGCAGGCGACACGCGCCCGATTGGCGTGTTCGATTCTGGTTTGGGCGGTCTGACGGTTGCGCGCGCGATTGCGACGGCGCTGCCGCACGAGTCCGTCTACTACTTTGGCGACACCAAGCGCTGCCCCTACGGCACCCGCACCGAGGATGAAGTGCGCTCGTTTGCGTTGCAGGCGGGTCGTTGGCTTTCGAAGCACGACGTCAAGATCATGGTCATCGCCTGCAACACGGCGACGGCCGCGGCGTTGCGCTTGGCCCAGCAGGTGCTCGACGTTCCCGTGATCGGCGTGATTGCGCCGGGTGCCCGTGCGGCAATCAACAGCACCCGCTCGCGTCGCGTGGGCGTGCTCGCCACCAACCTCACCATTCGCTCGGGCGCCTACACGCGCGCCATTCAGGATCTAGATGCCGGCGTCGATGTATACGGCTGTCCTGCCTCGAGCTTTGTCGAAGTTGTCGAACACGAGCTCGCCTCGGGTGCACATCTGCAGGAACAGTGGCTTGAGAACGAGGACATCTTTGATACGCCTGCCGTACGCGCGCTGGTGGGTGCCACGGTTGAGCCGCTGCGCGACCACGGTATCGATACCGTGGTGCTCGGCTGTACGCATTTTCCGCTGTTGGTGGGACCTATCCGCCATGCGCTGGGGCCTGGGGTGCGCGTCGTAAGTTCCGCCGAGGAGACCACACGCGAGCTGACCGATATCCTCACGCGCCGCGAGCAGCTGGCGGGCGACGCCGCCGAGCCGCAGCATCGTTTTGCCACGACGGCCGATAACATTGCCGAGTTTGCGGTGGCGGGCAGCTTTATCTTTGGTCAGCCGCTCAAGAGCATTGAGCATATCGATATCGACGAACTGACATAGACGTAGGGTTACCGTCCAAAGACTTGCCCCCTTCTTTTGCCGAAAGGATATTTCTATGGAGTACATGCAGGTCAACCGCGCCAACGGCCGCGCCGCCAACGAGTTGCGCCCTGTTAAGCTCACCCGTGGCGTCATGAAGCACGCCCACGGCTCGTGTTTGGCCGAGTTCGGTGACACGCGCGTGCTGTGCGCCGCCACTATCGAGGAGGGCGTGCCGGGCTGGCGCAAGGGGGCTAAGGCCGGCTGGGTGACCGCGGAATACGCCATGCTGCCGGCGTCGACCGGCAAGCGCTGCAAGCGCGAGCATGCCAATCGCAAAGGCCGCTCCATGGAGATCGAGCGCCTCATTGGTCGCAGCCTGCGTACCGTCGTCAACATGAAGGCGCTCGGCGAGTACACCGTCACCGTCGACTGCGACGTGATCCAGGCCGATGGCGGTACGCGTACGGCGAGCATTACCGGCGCCTGGGTGGCGCTGCACGACGCCCTTGCCATGTGGGTCGAGGCAGGCAAGATCGAGCGCATCCCGCTTACCGGCCAGGTGGCTGCCATCTCTATGGGCGTTGTCGACGGCAATACGCTGCTTGATCTCGATTATTCCGAGGACAGCCATGCCGAGGTCGACATGAACCTCGTCGCCACCGATACCGGTGAGATGATCGAGCTCCAGGGTACCGGCGAGCAGGCGCCCTTTGACCGTAAGCGCCTCAACACCCTGCTCGACCTGGGCGACAAGGGTATCGCCGAGCTCATCGAGCTTCAGCGCCAAGCCATCGCCTAACCTGCCAAAAAGGGACAGGTTTATTTTGGTAGGTTTTATCTGCGGAGACGTCTAGACACAAGACTGCCGTTGATTGAGAGGGGAGAGGCGGAGACCCTCGTCGCCCTCGGCGCGGCATTGCTATAGAGACAAGGAGGCCACTCATGGCACTTGAGAAGATCGACATCGACACCCTCGACCCGGCGGCGACCATCATCGTGGCAACGGGCAACGCCCATAAGCTCACCGAGATCGAGGCCATTTTGGGCAAGGTTATGCCCGAGGTTCGCTTTGTGGCGCTCGGCCAGCTGGGCGATTTTGAGGACCCCGAGGAAAACGGCACGATGTTTTTGGAGAACGCCATCATCAAGGCGCAGGCTGCCGTCGAAGAGACGGGGCTCATGGCCATTGCCGACGATTCGGGCCTGGTCGTCGACGCACTGGACGGCGAGCCGGGCGTGTATAGCGCGCGCTATGCGGGCGTGCACGGAGACGATGCCGCCAACAACGCCAAGCTTCTCGTTAACCTGGAAGGCGTGGCGGACGAGGACCGCACCGCGCGCTTTATGAGCGTCGTTGCGCTTATCGACACGGATGGTCTGGTCACCTATGGCGAGGGCGCCTGCGAAGGCGTTATCGCACACGAGGGCCGCGGCGATCACGGCTTTGGCTATGACCCGCTGTTCCTGCCGGTCGACACGCCGGGCAAGACCATGGCCGAGCTGACGGCGGACGAGAAGAACGCCATCAGCCATCGTTTCCACGCGCTCGAGCATCTGTCCGCCAAACTGACGGGCGAGGAGTAGGCCGTGCGTGCGGTGGTGCAGCGCGTACTCAACGCCGGCGTGACGGTCGACGGCGAGTGCGTGGGCAAAATTGGGCGCGGCTATCTGGTGCTGCTGGGCGTGGGCCACGGCGACACGCGCGCCGAGGCCGATAAGCTGTGGGGCAAGCTCCGGGGCTTGCGCATCAACGAGGACGAGAACGGCAAGACCAACCTGGCACTTGCCGATGTCGACGGCGAGGTGCTCGTGGTGTCGCAGTTCACGCTGTTCGCCGATTGCCGTCACGGCCGCCGCCCGTCGTTTACCGATGCAGGCGCCCCCGATGTTGCCAACGAGCTCTACGAGTACTTCCTGACGCTCGTTCGCCAAGATGTCGAACACGTGGCGCACGGCATCTTTGGTGCCGATATGAAAGTCGACTTGGTCAACGACGGCCCATTCACCATCGTCTTGGACACCGATAGTATTTAAGTTAAGCGAGGTTGTAGTATGGTACGTATTTGGGACGGGGTTTATTTAGCTAGTTGCGTATTGCGGCAGCAGGGTGCTATAGTATTAGAGTTTTGTCTATCTTAGGGGTATTATCCCCTTTTTGAATTGCATCTTCTGGAGGCCCTGTTCATGGAAGAGATGGAAGTCAATCACGTCGACGACATCCACGAGAAGCTGACCGATATGGTGGGCGATCGCGTTAAGGTGAAGGCCAACATGGGCCGCACCCGCGTCGTCGAGCGCATGGGCACCATCAAGAGCGTCCATCCGGCAGTCTTTATCGTCGAGGTCGACGAGCGCCGTGGCCGCAAGTCGCGTCAGTCCTACCAGTATATTGATGTTCTCACCGGCCAGGTCGAGCTGTTCGACCCCGAGAGCGGCGAGCACATTTTTACCCCGCTCGGCAATCAGCTCGAGGAGCACTAGCGGTGACCGATTGGTCCCTGACCCTTTCCGCGCCGGCAAAGATCAACCTCTATCTGGGGGTTCATACCGAGCGCGACGACCGCGGCTACCATAAGGTCGATTCCCTGATGGCAGCCGTCGGTCTTGTCGATACCGTGACGGTTACGCCGGCACAGGCGCTGACCGTCCAGACGATTCCGACATCCGACTTTCCCATGCAAAAGAATACGGCGTATCGTGCTGCGCTCGCTATGGCCGAGCATTATGGTCGTGAAGCCAACGTCTGCATCACGATCGAGAAGTGCATCCCGTTGTGTGCCGGCCTGGGCGGTCCTTCGACGGATGCCGCGGCGGTCATTGTCGCCTTGGCAGAGCTGTGGGGTATCGACCGTGCCGATCCCGCGCTGGACAACATCGCGCGCGGCATTGGCGCCGACGTTCCCTTCTTTTTGCATGCCAGCCCTGCATTTTACGTGGGTGGGGGAGACGTGCTGGCAACCGAGTACCCCGCACTTCCCGCGACACCCGTCGTGCTGGTTAAGCCGCGCGAGGCAAGCGTTTCAACAATTGAAGCCTATCGACGTTTTGACGAGACCCCAGCGCCTGCGGACAAGCCCGGAGCGATCGCATCTGCCCTTCGCTCGGGAGACGCAGAGGCGGCCTACGCGCTCGTCCACAACAACCTGGGTGTCATTTCCGCGCAGATGGAGCCGCGGATTCAAACGGTGCTCGACTGGCTTCGTTCACAGGACGGTACCATTGCCACAAACGTGTGCGGTTCGGGTGCCTGCTCGTTTGCTCTCTGCGATAGCGCCGCCACGGCAGCCAATCTTGCGGCGACGGCTCAACAAAACGGCTGGTGGGCTTATGCAACGGAGCTCGTTTCCGACACGGTTCGCATTGAAGCGCCAAAGAAATAAAAATTTCTCTAGCACGCGGCGAAAATCTTTGTTACTATAGTCGAGCTAACGGGTTGTGGCTCAGTTTGGTAGAGCACTGCGTTCGGGACGCAGGGGTCGCTGGTTCAAATCCAGTCAACCCGACCAGAGCATGAGGAGGGATCGCTTCTTGCGGTCCCTTTTTTTAGCTATTGTTGTGATACCGCGATACCCGCGGTATACTCATTCGAGCTTGTCTCGCTGTATTGTGGAGGTCTACATGTTTGGACTGAGGGCTCCTGAGCTCATCATTATTCTCGTCGTTGTCCTGATTATCTTCGGGCCCAAGAACCTGCCGAAGCTCGGCAAGTCTCTCGGCTCTACCGTCAAGAATATCCGCGAGGGTATGGAGGGCGACGATAAGGCCGAGACCAAGCAGGCCGAGGAGGTCGTGGTCGAGCAGTCCGAGGAGGACAAGGAGATCGCTGAGCTCGAGGCCAAGCTCGCTGCTGCCAAGAAGAAGCAGGCAGAGGACAGCGACGCGGACGCAGAGTAGTCCCATCCCTTTGGGGTGAGCACCTGACCGGCTTGCCCGCAGGCTAGCCGGTCTTTTTCGTTTTGTTGACAGTTGATTGTTTGATCAGAGTTGGGGAGATATCCGTATGGACGCAAGCCAGATCGTACTGACCGCTGAGGGCCGCCAGAAGCTCGTCGAGGAGCTCGCTTGGCGTGAGGGCGATTACGCCAAGGAGATCGTCGAGGACATCAAGGAAGCCCGCGCGTTCGGCGACCTTTCGGAGAACTCCGAGTATGACGCCGCTAAGGACAAGCAGGCCCAGAACGCCGCTCGTATTGCCGAGATCCAGGCCATCCTCGCCAACGCTCAGATCGCTGCCAGCACGGGCGACCTGACCGTCTCCATTGGCTCGACCGTTACCCTGGTCGACCCCAACGGTGAGCTTATCGAGGTCACGCTTGTCGGTACCACCGAGACCAACTCGCTCGAGCACAAGATCTCCAACGAGTCTCCGGTCGGTCACGCCATCATCGGTCACGGCGAGGGCGATTCCGTCGAGGTCGTTACGCCTTCCGGCAAGACTCGCGTCTACACCATCGCCAAGATCGCACGCTAGACCACGGTCCCGCGTAAAGGTATGTTTTCGCTCCCTGGGACCGAATCCTGGGGAGCGTTTAGTTTGAGGAGCTAACTTATGGCAGAGAACCAGAACGCCGCCGATCAGGCATCGACGCTCAACGACGAGCGCGCCACCCGCCTGGCCAAGCGCGCCGCCCTGTTCGAGGCAGGCCAGAACCCCTATCCCGAGCACTCTGAGCTTGAGGACTACATCGCCGATATCGAGGCTAAGTACGCCGAGCTTGCCGATGGTGAGGACACCGAGGACGTCGTGAAGATCGCCGGCCGTGTGGTCGCCAAGCGCGGTCAGGGCAAGATTATGTTCATCGTCGTGCGCGATGCGACTGCCGAGATTCAGCTGTTCTGCCGCATCAACGACATGGACGAGGCTGCCTGGAATACGCTCAAGGCCCTCGACCTGGGCGACATCCTGGGCGTGACCGGCGTGGTCGTGCGCACCCAGCGCGGCCAGCTTTCCGTTGCCCCTAAGAGCGCGACCCTGCTTGCCAAGGCCGTTCGTCCGCTGCCCGAGAAGTTCCACGGTCTTTCCGACAAGGAGACCCGCTATCGCCAGCGCTATGTCGACCTGATCGCCAACGACGACGTTCGCGAGACCTTCCGTAAGCGTTCGCAGATTCTCTCCACCTTCCGTCGCTTTATGGAGTCCGATGGCTACATGGAGGTCGAGACCCCCATCCTGCAGACCATCCAGGGCGGCGCTACTGCCAAGCCGTTCATTACCCACTTCAACGCGCTCGATCAGGAGTGCTACCTGCGTATTGCCACCGAGCTGCACCTCAAGCGCTGCATTGTCGGTGGTTTTGAGCGCGTGTTCGAGATCGGCCGCATCTTCCGTAACGAGGGCATGGACCTTACCCACAACCCCGAGTTCACCACGATGGAGGCCTACCGTGCCTTCTCCGACCTCGAGGGCATGAAGGCGCTCGCCCAGGGTGTCATTAAGGCGGCTAACAAAGCCATCGGCAACCCCGAGGTCATCGAGTACCAGGGCCAGACCATCGACCTTTCTGGTGAGTGGGCCAGCCGTCCTATGACCGACATCGTCTCCGACGTGCTCGGCAAGCAGGTCACCATCGACACGCCGGTTGAGGAGCTTGCTGCCGCCGCACGCGAGAAGGGCCTGGAGATCAAGCCCGAGTGGACCGCCGGCAAGATCATCGCCGAGATCTACGATGAGCTGGGCGAGGACACCATCGTCAACCCCACCTTCGTGTGCGATTACCCCATCGAGGTTAGCCCGCTTGCCAAGCGCTTTGAGGATGACCCGCGCCTGACCCATCGCTTTGAGCTGGTCATTGCCGGCCACGAGTACGCGAACGCGTTCTCCGAGCTCAACGACCCGGTCGACCAGGCCGAGCGCTTCGCTGCACAGATGGCCGAGAAGGCCGGCGGCGACGACGAGGCCATGGAGTACGACGAGGATTACGTGCGCGCCCTCGAGTACGGCATGCCTCCCGCGGGCGGCATCGGCATCGGTATCGACCGCGTGGTCATGCTGCTCACCAACCAGGCTTCCATTCGCGACGTGCTGCTGTTCCCGCACATGAAGCCCGAGAAGGGTTTCCAGTCCGGTGCCGCTGCTGCCAAGGCTGCCGAGGCCGGCAACACTGCGAGCCCCTTCGTCAAGCCGCTCAAGCCCACGGTTGATTATTCCAAGATCGCCGTTGAGCCGCTGTTTGAGGAGTTCGTCGACTTCGATACCTTCTCCAAGAGCGACTTCCGCGCCGTGAAGGTCAAGGCATGCGAGGCCGTCAAGAAGTCCAAGAAGCTGCTGAACTTTACGCTCGACGACGGCACCGGTACCGACCGCACCATCCTCTCCGGTATTCACGATTATTACGAGCCCGAGGACCTGGTCGGCAAGACCCTGCTCGCCATCACCAACCTGCCTCCGCGCAAGATGATGGGTATCCCCAGCTGCGGCATGCTCATCAGCGCCATCCACGAGGAGGAGGGCGAGGAGCGTCTCAACCTGATCCAGCTCGACGCCTCCATCCCCGCCGGCGCAAAGATGTACTAGGGGGTTACGCGGGTTTACCAACCCGCGTAACCAGTTGACGCTGCAAGCCCGCCAGAGCGGCAATCTGCCTTTCAACTTCGGCGGCATGACCAAAAGGTCAATGCCGCCTCGTTTC
>CABUDB010000020.1 GCA_902490245.1 uncultured Collinsella sp. | reverse complement strand
AACTGGTAAACCGCGGGGCATCTGCAATCGTGCCAGAAGTTTTTTACAAGCAGGTTTCCTCGATTCTCAACGCCGCTCGCGACAAGGCCTATACCGCCATTAACTTTGCGATGGTTGAGGCATATTGGGAGATCGGCAAGAGCATTGTTGATGAGCAGGGCGGAGAGGAGCGCGCCAAGTATGGCGATGCACTGATCGACGAACTTGCCGTTAGATTGACTAAGGATTTTGGCAGAGGCTTCAACGCCAGAAGCTTAAGATACATGCGTCAGTTTTATCTTGCGTTCCCAATTCGGAACGCGCTGCGTTCCGAATTGAATTGGACACATTACCGCAGGTTATCGCGTATAACCGACCCTGATGCTCGAACATGGTACATGAACGAATGTGCCGATTCTCGCTGGAGCACGCGTCAGCTCGAGCGCCAGATCAACACCATGTTCCGCGAGCGCCTGCTTGCCAGCAAGGACAAGGAGGCCGTCACCCAGGAAATCCAAAAGAGCGCCCCGGCTCGTCGCCCCGAGGATATCATCCGCGACCCATATGTACTGGAGTTTTTAGGTTTCTCGGACGATACTGCGTTTCGCGAGAGCGATCTAGAGCAGGCGCTCATCACGCATCTTCAGAAGTTCCTGCTGGAGCTTGGCCGTGGTTTCGCTTTCGAGGCGCGCCAAAAGCGCATCACCTTTGATGGGCGCCATTTCTATATTGACCTTGTGTTTTACAACTATCTGATGCGCTGCTTCGTGCTCATCGACCTTAAGACGGACGATCTTACGCACCAGGACCTGGGCCAGATGCAAATGTATGTGAACTACTACACGCGCGAGCTCATGAACGAAGGCGACAATCCGCCCATAGGCATCGTGCTCTGCGCGGACAAAAGCGATTCGATCGTCGAGTACACGCTGCCCGAAGACAACGACCAAGTGTTTGCCGCCAAATACCTGCCGTATCTTCCAAGCAAGGAAGAGCTGGCGCGCGAGCTGAGTGCCGAGTACCGCGCCATCAACGAAGCGACTAATGGCGAAGCGCAAGGGTAGCGGCACGTTGCGACCGAAACGCCCGCACGCCTGTGAGCCGTCCCGCGCTGCGCTTCCCTACTTCCCAAAGATCGCAGCGAGCAAGCCCTTGCGTTTGGGCTTTTCTTCTCGGTAGGAACCCTCGACGGCGGCTGCAACCTGGCGCGGTTGCTCGCCGCCTCCACGGCGCACGATCTGGTACAGAAACGGCGACTTAACGTATTTGACCTCGATGGGCGTGGCGTGCACGGTGCTCTCGCCGGACAGATGAAGGCTCAGGTTGAGCGGCGCCACGATATGCGTCTCGCGCTTGTCGCTAAACACCACCGCGGCCGCGCGGCCCGTCTGGCCGTTCACGGCGATGCGCACCTGCTCGCCGTCGCGGCTATCCGTCGCCGGACGATCGACAAAGTAGACCGGCACCATCACCAGACCGTCCTTTTGCTTGCGGGCCTTGCGCGCCCACATGCGAATGCTCTTTTTATTGAGCCCCAGTACCGCCTCGGCATCGTTGCCGGCAATGTCGAGCGCCAGCTTATCAATGACCACCTGGTCCTTGGTAGATGCATCGACGGAGACAACGCGAAAGTCGCCCTCCTGCATGGCAGGATCGAACGGCCCCACCTTGCCAAAGTCCCACGGCTCCAAAATGCCCATAAGACGAACGTCCAGGTAGTTTGCCCGCGGATACGCCCAATCGAGTACCTCGTAGTACACCAAGGTCTCCTTGCTCAGGCCCTTGCCCGGGAAGCTCGCCATCATACGCAGGTCCGCCAGCGCCATGGGGAAATAGAAGAGCATCATGTCGTTTTGGATCGCGTCTTCCACGTCGTGCCCGGCAAAGGCATCCGGGTACTGGCGCACCAGCTGCAGCGCGTTGGCACGTGCCTGCTGCGGTGAGATTTCGCAGGGAATACCCTGCTCCGGCACATACTCCGCACCCACGCCCATGGTCAGACGTTTGCTAAACGTACCGGGCTTGAGCAGGTCGGCAATGCCGATCTTGTTGCCGCAGGACGGGCACTCAAACACACGCTGCGTTGACTCGCCCTCAAAGGACGCGCCGCAGAAGGGGCAGGGAATGCTCACGTGCGTGGCTTCTTGGAACTCCTGCGCCGTGCCGCGGTCCTCCCATAGCAGATGCTCCAGAACCGACTGATTGCGCCAGTGCGAATTAAAGAAATACCAGTCCGGGTCCTCCGGGCGCTCGAGCTGCGACACATGGGTGAGCTTAAGTAGCCCATCGACAACCGTCAGCGGCGCATGGCGAATGCCCAAAGCGCTCTTGGGCTCCCCCGCATCGGCCTGCCACGGAACGACCGTGCCGCAATAGGCGCACTCAAAGCTGCGTTTAGCCTGGTGTGAGTACATAGGGCCGCCGCAGTTTTGACATTTAATGGCAAACATCTCGTCCATGGAAACGTCCTCCTTTGCACAGGGGCTGTCGACATAAAGTATGTCGAGCAAACAGGCACATGCCCATACCCATGTGGCCCAAAATGGACCACCCAGGCAGACGAGAAGGCTCGCTCGTTAGCACCGGCAGACCATTACTGCATTTTCTGAGCATCGGTGCACAGCGCCTCCGCGCGAGCTACACTATCCCCTTAAACATGATTGTGAGGACGACCGCTATGCTATTTGTAAATCGGCTGGTACATACGCTTGTTCCCGGCAGCGAGGGCGAGCCGGTCGATACCTCCTGCCGCACCAACGCGGGCTTCGCCGCAAGCCTCATCTGCATTGGCCTCAACATCACTCTGTGCCTGGCCAAGGGCATCGCGGGCCTGCTCGCCGGCTCCGTCTCCCTCATCGCCGACGCTTTCAACAACCTCTCCGATGCCTCGAGCAACATCGTAAGCCTGCTCGGGTTCCGCCTTGCCAGCCGCCCGGCAGACGAAGGCCACCCCTATGGCCACGGCCGCTACGAGTACCTAGCCGGTCTGTTCGTCGCCGTCCTGGTTTGCGCCGTCGGCATCAACCTGATCCTCGAGTCGGTCACCAAGATCATCAAGCCCTCCCCCACCGCCTACACGCTGGTCTCCCTAGCCGCTCTCGTCTTGTCCATGCTCGTCAAATTCTGGATGGCCGCATTCAACCGCGCGCTGGGCAACCGTATCGATTCCGAAACACTCATTGCCACAGCGCAGGACTCCAAAAACGACGTCATCACCTCGGGTTCGGTCTTGATGGCGGCGCTTATTTCGCAGACGACCGGCTTTGACCTCGATGGCTGGGCAGGCCTGGGTGTGGGCATCTTCATCTGCATCAGCGGCATGGGTCTAGTGCGCGACGCCATCAGCCCGTTGCTGGGACAAGCGCCCGACCCCAAGCTCGTTCAGGCAATCCGCGACAAGATCATGTCCTATCCGCAGGTCTTGGGCACACACGACCTGATGGTGCACGACTACGGCCCCGGTCGTCAGTTTGCCAGCGCCCACGTGGAGATGCCCGGCGAGGGCGACGCATTTGAGCACCACGAGATTTTGGACACCATCGAGCACGACATCAAGCGCCAGATGGGCATCGGCATCACGTTGCACTGTGACCCCATCGCCACCACCGGCGACGACCTGCGCGGCTGGGTCAAGCGCGGCATCATGCAGATCGACCCCGCGCTCTCCATCCACGACCTGCACGAGCACGACGGGTTCGTTTCGTTTGACCTTGTGCGTCCCGACGGCTTTGACATATCCGACGAGGAGCTGCTGGAGCTCGTCACGCGCATCGTGCACGAGCGCCGACCCAATGCCTCATGCGTCGTTACGTTTGACTCGGGCTTTAGCTCGCCCGACCGTCCGGCCGAGCAGCTGTAGCCCGCTTAACAGCTAGTTTCCCTGAGCGCCCGAGATGCCGTTTTGCAGAGCGTTCCAGGCATCCGTCGCCATGCCGCCCAAGTTCTGAGCGGTGTCGCCCAGGTTCTGGGCCGTGTCGCCCAGCTCTTGGGCCTTATCCCCAAGCTCCTGTGCCTTGTTGCTCAAGTCCTCCAGCGTATTGGAACTCGAGCTGTCGGTACCGCTTTGGCCGTCGGGCGAGTTGCCCGAGCTATTCTTGTGCGTGAGTTGAATTTCGAGGTTGCCGCTGTCGTTATAGTAAGCAGAAGTAACGACCCAGTTGGCATCGATGACGGGCGTTGAGCCATCATCAGTCAGGACCACGGCATTCGAAAGATTGGCGCCGCGCGACTTGAGAAGTTTCTTGGCGTTGGACCAGTACTGCCCCGGGATATCGCTCAGATCGACGGTGCTAGACGAGGCGGACTCGGTTTGCTCGGCAGCGGTATCGGCCGTTGAACTCCCTCGTTTGTTGAGCATGCCCGACACAATGGCAAACACAACCGACAGCGCAAAGAAGATCGCCAGCACGATGAGGATCTTCTTGATCACGCTCGACGAACGCGACGGCTTCTTCTCCTCGTCCTCGCCATATTGCGGAATCGACTTGGGGTACTCGCGATACGGCTCGCGCGACTCGTAGCGAGACTGCGCCGTGCGAGGCATATACGTCGTCTGCTGAGGCTGCGGAATGGGATTTTGTGGCAGGTCATCATAGGGATTCGGCGTCGAGGCGGCATAAGAATCCTGCGGCGCGTAATCAAACGGGTCCGGAGCTGCATTGCCATAGGGGCCTTGCGAAGATGCAGCGTAAGAATCCTGCGCCGTGTCGCCATAGCCCATAACCCGGGTGGGCTCGGCAGAAGGCTGCGTCGCGGCGGGGTCGGTATAACCGGGGTTGGGAACAACGCGGGTCGCATCGGCGCTATCGCCAGCCTGCGCGGAGCCGTAGCCGCCCATCACGGTTGTCTTGTCCTGATCCATGCAACGATTCCTTTCCGTCGCGCGTGAGCATCAAGTTATCCATGCATTCTACCCGCGCAAAAGCCTATGATGGGCAGAGCCCGTCGGTATCTACAAGACATGCGCGGGCCTAAGGATAAAAAAGCCCCGCCGGGCCTTGTGGGCACGGCGGGGCGGACAAGCAGCTATGGGCAGCAGGCTTAGAACAGGCCGGTGATGTTGCCGTCGTTGTCGACGTCGATGTTCTCGGCCGCAGGGACCTTGGGCAGGCCCGGCATGGTCAGAACACTGCCAGTCAGTGCGACCACAAAGTGGGCACCGGCGGAAACCTTGAGCTCGCGCACCGTGATGCGGAAGTTCTCGGGAGCGCCCAGGGCCTTGGCGTTGTCGCTAAAGCTGTACTGCGTCTTGGCCACGCACACCGGCAGGTTGCCAAAGCCGTTCTCGCGCAGCTCGGCGAGCTGGCGCTTGGCGGCCGGCGTAAAGTCAACACCGTCGGCGCGGTAGACCTTGGTGGCAATGGCCTCAAGAGCGTCGGCCACATCGGCGCCGTCCTCATAGGCAAACTTGAGCTCGCTCGGCTGCTCAATCAGACGCATGACCTCATCGGCAAGCTCGAGCGCGCCCTCGCCGCCCTTGGCCCAGACCTCGGAAAGCTTAACGTTGACGCCGAGCTTCTGGCACTCGGACTCGATGAGCGCAAGCTCGGCCTCGGTGTCCGTCGGGAAGCGGTTGATGGCGACTACGCAGGGCAGACCATAAACGTTCTGGATGTTGTCGACGTGACGCAGCAGGTTGGGCATGCCGGCCTTGAGTGCCTCGAGGTTCTCCTCGTTGAGGTCGGCCTTGGCGACGCCACCGTTGTACTTCAGCGCACGAGCGGTCGCGACGACCACGACGGCGCTGGGGCGAACGCCAGTCATGCGGCACTTGATGTCGAGGAACTTCTCGGCACCCAGATCAGCACCGAAGCCGGCCTCGGTAATGGCGACATCGCCAAAGCGCATCGCCATACGCGTGGCCATGATAGAGTTGCAGCCGTGGGCAATGTTGGCGAAGGGACCGCCGTGGACAAACGCGGGCGTGCCCTCGAGCGTTTGCACCAAGTTGGGCTTGAGCGCGTCCTTAAGCAACGCGGCCATGGCACCCTGGGCCTTAAGGTCGCGGGCACGGACGGGCTCGCCGGCAAAGCTGTAGCCGACGACGATCTCGCCCAGGCGCTCCTTGAGGTCGTTAATGCTCGTAGACAGGCACAGGATTGCCATGACCTCGGAGGCGACGGTGATATCGAAGCCGTCCTCGCGCGGCACGCCCTGGGCCTTACCGCCAATGCCGTCGATGACGTGGCGCAGCTGACGGTCGTTCATATCGACGACGCGCTTCCAAGTGATGCGCTTAACGTCAATACCGAGCTGGTTGCCCTGCTGAATGTGGTTGTCGAGCATGGCGGCCAGCAGGTTGTTGGCAGCACCGATGGCATGGAAGTCACCGGTAAAGTGCAGGTTGATATCCTCCATGGGGATGACCTGAGCCCAGCCGCCGCCGGCAGCACCGCCCTTAACGCCAAAGACGGGGCCAAGCGAAGGCTCGCGCAGGGCCACGGCGCTCTTGACGCCGCGACGGCGCAGGCCGTCGGCCAGACCGATGGTCGTGGTGGTCTTGCCCTCGCCCGCAGGCGTTGGGTTGATAGCGGTCACGAGGACGAGCTTGGCCTGGTGATCAGTCGGCTCGTTGAGCAGGGAATAATCGACCTTAGCCTTGTCGAAGCCGTACGGAATCAGGTGCTTAACGTCGACGCCGGCGTTCTTGGCCACCTCGGTAATAGGCAGCGGCGTGACAGAACGTGCGATTTCGATGTCAGTAGGCATGGGCGGTCCTTTCGTTACCGAATGAGAAAAAGACCAATTCAGCATAGCACGGGCGCGCAATAGTAAAACACCCGTAACCGATGAATGGCGATATGTTTATCCGATGCTCAGCGATAGCTTAACAACCCGCCAAAACAAAGCGCCCTAAACGGTAGGTTCAATCCCCAAGTGCTCAAAGGTGCGAAGCGTTGCCTGGCGGCCCTGGGGCGTGCGAATCATCAACCCGCACTGCAGCAGATACGGCTCATAGACATCCTCGAGCGTGCCCGGGTCCTCGCCCACCGCGCTGGCAAGGGTCGTAAGTCCCACGGCACGACCGGAGAACGTCTTAGCGAGCGTCTCCAAAATGCGAATATCCATCCAGTCCAGACCGAGCTCGTCGATCTCGAAGAACTCGAGCGCCTGGCGACAGATATCGAGCTCGATGGGGCCGTTGCCGCGCACCTGTGCGTAATCGCGCACGCGCTTGAGCAGGCGGTTGGCAAGACGTGGCGTGCCGCGCGAACGCGAGCCGATCTCGAGTGCACTGGGATGGTCGATCGTCACGCTCAGGATAGTCGCCGAGCGCGTCACAATCTGCGCGAGTTCCTCGACCGTGTAGTAATCCAGGCGATATGAAATGCCAAAGCGGTCGCGCAACGGGCCGGTCAACATGCCTGAGCGGGTCGTTGCTGCTACCAGCGTAAACTTGGGGATATCCAGGCGAATCGAGCGCGCCGCCGGACCCTTGCCAATCACGATATCGAGGGCAAAGTCCTCCATCGCGGGGTACAGGACTTCCTCGACCGAACGGTTGAGGCGGTGGATCTCGTCGATAAACAGCACATCACCCGGCTGCAAGTTAGTAAGGATGGCCGCCAGGTCGCCCGTGCGCGCGATGGCGGGGCCACTCGTGGTCTTGATCTGAGCGCCCAGCTCGTTGGCGATAACCGTAGCCAGCGTGGTCTTGCCCAGACCCGGAGGGCCCGAGAAGATCACGTGGTCGAGCGTCTCGCCACGGCTCTGCGCCGCTTCGATCAACACGCGCAGGCTCTGCTTGATATGCTCCTGGCCGCAGTAATCGTCCAGGCGCTGGGGGCGCAAAGTGCGATCGACATCGAGGTCCTCGGCCGTCAGCTCCGAGCCCACCATGCGCTCGCCGTGCGCCATGGATGCCGCCGGCGAGTTGCCGGGCGTCGCCCACAGGTCCTGAGAGTCATCGGCTTCCCACATCACGCATCCATTCCGAGTCGCTTAAGCGCCGCGCCGAGCAAATCCTCGACACGCATATCCTGCCCATCATACCCGCTCAGGGCAACATCGGTCTCCTGCGGGCTAAAGCCCATGGAAAGGAGCGCCGCACGGGCGTCATCGATGGCTGAGGGAGCGGCAGCGGGCACGGGCATCGCAACCTGGCCGGGAATCACGTCGACCGGCACAAAGCCCTTGTCCTTGGCAAAGGTGCTCTTGAGCTCCAGGATCAGACGCTGAGCTGTCTTTTTGCCCACACCGGGCACCTTGGCCATGCCCTTGTCGTCCTCGGCCATCACCAGCGAGCACAATTGCCCCACGGTATAGGTGGAAAGCACGGCGAGCGCCAAGCGCGGGCCAACGCCCGAGACAGACACGAGCCGATCGAACATCGTGCGCTCATCCTTAGAGGAAAAACCGAAAAGTGTCATGGCGTCCTCGCGCACCTGCATACGCGTGTAGAGGCGGACCTCGCCGCCGGGCGTCGGCAACGTGGCCGCAGTGCTGCCCGAGATGCCGAGCTCAAAGCCAACGCCCGACACATCGACGACAGCAGAGCTCATCGTGGCCTCGACAAGCGTTCCGTGGAGCTGGGAGATCATCAGTATCCGGTTCCTCTCTGTTGATAGAACTCGCCGCCGGTAAGCGCCCGGGTACGGCTGAGGTTAACGTGGCAGATGGCGCAGGCCAGGGCATCGGCGGCATGGTCGGGATGCGGGTCGTGATCGAGCTGCGTGAGCGTGCGCACCATGTAGGCGACCTGCCGCTTATCTGCGGCACCGGTACCCACCACAGCCTGCTTGATCTGCATAGGCGTGTACTCGCCGATCTCGAGCGCGCACTCCGAAAGCGCCACGAGCGCGGCACCGCGGGCATGTGCCGTGGGGATTGCCGAGCGGACATTAGCGCCAAAGTAGATGCTCTCGATGGCAGCGGTATCGGGTCGATAACGCTCCACGACACCCTTGAGGTCGCGGGCGATATGCGACAGGCGCACCGCGAGCGGACTGCCTGCGCTGGTCTCGATGCAGCCATAGGCACGGCAGCGAACCTCGCCACGCCGCTCCTCGATAATCCCCCAACCCGTATGAGCCAAACCGGGGTCGATGCCCAAAATAACCAAGCCAACCTCCCCTCGTCTTTTACCAAGCGCAAGGCAAGGCCCCGCGCACTACTCACGAACGTCTGTTCTAGAATAACACAACGGGGTCAAGATGCTTAGTTGAAGTATCGGGGTTGAGAGCGAATCCCATCCCCAGTTTAGTTCTGCGAGAAGAATGGGAACTGTCGGGGATTAACCGGCGGATGCGGCATCGGGCCACCCTGAGGACCACCTTGCGGTCCGCCCTGGCCGCCCATCATCTTATCGATGGCGTCCTGAACCTCGCCCTCGAACTTTTTCATTCCCTCGTGTAAACGACGCTGACCGTCTTCAGAGCGCAACTCCTCCATTTGTTCGGGCGAAATACCCAGTAGCTCGCCCAGCACGCCCATCATCTCGTTTCGCACGCGCTCGCTCGTATCCTCGTCAGCAAAACGGCGCACCTCGGCGCGCGCCAGCGAATCGACCGTCATACGCTCCTTGCCGTTAAGCCCCAGGTCGGACCACGCGAGCATGTACGGCCAGGAGCGCTCGGCAAACGAACGGGACGAAACGATCGGCGCCGTCGGCAACATGCGGCGGGCAGCCTCACCCTGTCGAACGAGCATCAGCAGCAGCGAGCAGGCCTCAGGCTTGCCAGCGGCCATCGGGATGTCGTCGAAAGATCGATTGCGGTCCACGTGCGCCTCAAGCGCGCCATCGATCTCACCCGGCTCGAGCCCGCCGAGCAGCTGTGCCGCGCGGTCGAGCATATCGACCGGACCGTCGAGCGTCGAGAGCGCCTGCGCCAGCACTCGCTCCATACAATCTTCCACCGCGTTGAGCGTCACGAGCTCTTGGGGTACCACGGCAGACGTGCGATTGCGCACACGCGCCACAAACTCAAGCGTCGACAGGTACACATCGCCAAAGGGCGCGTAATCGCCCTGGTAGCCGCCGCAAAGCGCCGGCGCCGCCAGCGCGTACTCGGTTTTGGACAGCGGGCTCAGCGCCATCGCACCCAGCTCGAGCGCCGTGTCCTCCAGCATGAGGCCCAGCGTGCGCGAGCGCAGGCGCTCTGCATCGCCCGCCGACACGTCGCGATCGAGCACACGCGCCGCATCCGGTGCATCGCGCTCGACGGTGCGAATGTGCAGACGCTCGGCGATGGCGCGGACGGCGGCACAGCGGGCAGCCTCGGCCTCTTCCTGCGCCGGCGTAAAGATACGGTTGCGCCCCAGCACCAGGCCAATCACATTACGCGGGCCCAGAGCGTCGACGGCCAGCGCCGCCAGCAGGGACGACGGCAAGTCGCCCTCGAGTGCCACCACGGCGCGCGACGCACCGTGGGCCCGGGCGTTGTCGCGCACGGCGAGCACCAGTGCCTGCCACAGCCACTCCTCGGAACGGAACTCGGTCAGTTCGTGATCTTCCAGGGCATCGAGCATCACGCCGCGCTGAATCTCCTGAACCAGCAGGCTCTCCTCAAAACACGGCGCTTGGGCCACCACGCGACCGCAGTCGTCGAGCACAAACGAACCGCCGGTATACACCGACTCGTCATAGGCACCGACCGGCGCCATACAGGCAAACCACACGCTGCGCTTGGATGCGATCTTGCGGTAGGCGCCGCTGCGAACGGCGGCAATGGCGGCAGTCTCGCGGTCGGTCATGTCAAACGCATTGAATTGGAAATACGCAATGAGGTCAACACCGGTCGGCAACATCTCGAGTTCGCGGTCCAAGTCAAAAATCACGGCGATGCGCACGCCGTCCACGTCGAACACCGGCGGCGCCCAACGCGTGTCGTTGTTCTCGCCACGCTGCAGGGCAATGCTCGAACGCGCCGGCACCACATGACCGTCCTTGAGCATCATGTAGTCGAGCAGCGGCTGACCCTCAAACGAAACCGCCGCGGGCACGATGCAGATCATGTCAAGCTCCTGGATGCGCTCGGCGACACCAGTCAAGCCGGCAAGCACGTCGTGCTCAAAGTCGGCAGCGCCCACCAGGCCACCGGGCATGGCGCCCATAAAGAGCGGAGCCGGAACGCACAGCACGCGCGCCCCGCGCTCGTGGGCCAGACGAGCCTGGTCCTCGATGCGGCCGCAAATGCCCTCAATATCACCCAGGCGCATATCGATCTGTGCAAGCGCGAGCTTCATGGCTCAGCCCTTTCCGTCGTAAACCATCGAAATCGTAGTAAAAGCGCCGGCCGCATGATGCAGTCGGCGCTCGCATGTGCATATGCTAGCTATGATACCCCGAGCGGGGGCGCGCTCCTAGAACGTCGCGGACCACAGCCCGTGCAGGTTGCAGTAGGCATAGACGGTACCGGTCTTGGAACCGCCGGCAAAAAACGTCGCGGGCTTCATGCCGGGCTCAAGGTAATGGACCTCTAAGCGGCCCTCGGCCTCAAGGGCGATCCACTCAATATAGTGCTCGGGCAGGCTGGGGTGCTCGACCGAGCCAACGCGTGCGCGAATCACGTGACCGTCGCGCTCGGTCTCGACAACAGGCACGTGCTTCTCGTGCGCCGCGTCCTCAGTGTTTGCGGTCAGTTCCGTGCAACCGGCAGGGGTTGCAACGTCGTTGCCAAGGGCGGCAATGAGCTTACCGTCGGGGTCCTTAAAGAATTTCGCCATGATGTTCTCCTTTGCTGACGTGCCAATGTTCTTGATGGTTCTTATGCCCAAAGGCAGACAAACCATCCACGGCATTGCAAATGAACACATAACGGGCGGGGACGATGGGGCAGCGTGCGCTATCCGCCCTGGCGGCCCCACCCGAGCGGGTTAGCGCCCGTCGCCGCCCAGCAGCGCCAGAACATCTTCGCGGGTAAACAGCGCCGACGAGATGCCGTCGCCGCCGAGCACGCTGTTGACCAGGTCGCGCTTGGACTCCTGCATCTGCATAATGCGCTCCTCGATCGTGTCCTTGGCGATGAGCTTGTACACGGTCACGGTATGTTGCTGGCCAATACGGTGCGCGCGGTCGGTCGCCTGGTCCTGCGCTGCCACGTTCCACCACGGGTCGTAGTGGATGACCACGTCGGCCGCCGTCAGGTTAAGGCCCACGCCGCCCGCCTTGAGCGAAATCAAAAAGACCGGAACCTCGCCCGCTTGGAACTGCGCGACCATCTTGGCGCGGCTCTCCTTAGACGAAGCGCCCGTGAGCTTAAGGAAGGCGATGTCCTCCTTGGCCAAGCGCTTACCGATGATATCGAGCATACCCGTAAACTGGCTGAACAACAGGATGCGATGCCCGCCGTCGAGTGCGCCGTGCACGAGCTCCATACACGTATCGAGCTTGGCGCTCCCCGCCTTGTAATCCTCGTAGTGTAGACGCGGGTCGCAGCAGATCTGGCGCAGCTTGGTGAGCTCGGCGAGCACCTTGAGCTTGTCCTTAGATCGGAAGAGCACACGTCTGAACTCCAGTCACCCGTCCCGATCTCG
>CABUDB010000019.1 GCA_902490245.1 uncultured Collinsella sp. | reverse complement strand
TATCATACCAGTGATGAAATTCCATGTCTTTCAGTAATTCATTACAGGCTATGTTGCAGGCGGCGGATGCAAAAAACGGAGTTTTCGGCAGCGCCAGCGGCCAGCTGGGCTCTTTGGACCTGCGCGCGGGCGCTCCGGGTGCAGAAAAAGGGCTGAAATCGGACAAATCGGGTGAATTAGAGGCGCAAATACTGCCGCAAGACGACTCGGGGGTGTCATCGCGCGCCGGTGGATGCCGAATACTCCCAAAAATGCACGCTGGGTCGGCCACCACCCTGACGGGGGGCTGGTTTCGCTACGATCGAGCGTCCGGCTGGGTGCTGCGCGGACTCGATGCGGCGTTCTCGGCTGGCGCGGTGCATGCGGTTGTGGGCGGTAACGGCTGCGGCAAGTCGACAATGCTTTCGGTGCTGGCCAAGACGGTCAAGTTGCAGCGTGGGCATATGGAGCGCGGGGCGGGATCGGCAGCGCTGCTGCCTCAGAATCCCAAGGCGTTGCTGGTTGCCGAGACGGTGCGCGACGAGCTGATGGAATGGGCTTCGACCTGCGGATATGACGAGGCTGTGGTGCGGGAGCGCGCGGTGAGCCTGGGGCTGTCGGGCCTGGATGGACGCCACCCGTACGATCTTTCGGGCGGGCAGCGTCAACTGCTTGCGTTGGCAAAGCTGCTGTTGATTGGCCCCGAGCTGCTATTGCTCGATGAGCCGACCAAGGGTTTGGACCTGGCCAGCCGCCGCATCATCGCTCACGCCCTGCGTGACCATGCGAAGTCTGGCGGCACCGTCATCATGGCCACGCACGATCTGGATTTTGCCGAGCAGGTTGCCGATGACATTGCCATGATGTTTGACGGTGAGATTGCTTGCATGGAGCCGCCGGCCGACTTCTTTGCCGACAACGTGTTTTATAGGGCGTGATGGGATGACGGATTATCGCGTTTCGCGCCTGCTAGCAAAACTGGAGATCCCACTGCTGCTGGCGGTGCCGGCGGTAATGGCCGCGGCGTTGCTGGCAGGCGTTGAGCAGGCGGCGCTTGCCATGCTTGTCGTGGTGGCGCTGGTGCTTGCGCTGTTCTTTGCGGGCTACGAGGCGTCGCGACCGGGCCTGCGCCAGATTATGCCCACGCTGGTTCTGGCAGCGTTGGCCGCGGCGGGGCGCATCTTGTTTGGCCCCATTCCCGACTTTAAACCCGTGAGCGCCATCGCCATTATCGCCGGGGCGACGCTCGGTCGTCGTAACGGGTTTATGGTCGGTGCGCTGGCGGCGCTGACCAGCAACTTCTTTTTTGGGCAGGGCATGTGGACGCCATGGCAGATGTATGCCTGGGGTCTGGTTGGCTATGTTGGCGGCGCGCTGGCGTGCGCGGGTGCTTTTGATCGCGCCGATGGCACCGTGCGCATGCCGGCGCTGATGGCGTATGGCTTTGCGTCGGGTCTGCTCTACGGCGTGGTGATCAACGCATACGACATCATCGGTTTTGTGCAGCCGCTCACGTGGGCGGGCGCCGTGGCCCGTTTGGCCACGGCCGTGCCGTTCGATGCGGTGCACGGACTCTCGACAAGTCTCTTTTTGGCGGTGCTCTACCGCCCCTGGTGCCACCGTATCAACCGCGTGGTGCGCAAATACGGGCTGTAGGAACGCTTGGCATAGTTTGAACTCTCTCTAAACTTTGAGTCGAGGAAGTTGTTCGGCTTGAGATGCTCTCGCCTGTGGACGGCGGGCATCTCCGCGCGAACGGTAGCTGCCTTAATTATGAACGTTAGAGACGGCATGGCTATTTACCTGCGCAAATATGCGTTCTATCAATCGAAAGTTTGGACAAACCCATCCCACGATACATGGCGTAAACCGCATAATGACCAATACGCTCTTCTGCGAAATCCAGTTTTGCAATTGGATGTGTCTGCAGAAGGGAGTCTATCGATGTTCGCAGATACTGTACTAAAGGGAAAGGTGTTCACCTCCAATCGCGCTGCGCTTCGCGCCGATGCCGCGGCCATAAAGGACGGCACCTTTGTCTACGTGGGCGATGCCCAAGGGGTCGAGGAGTTTATCGGGCCCGATACCGAGGTGCTGGAGTCTGGGGACGGCATGTTCATGCCGGGCTTCTGTGACGCACATATGCACTTCTCATCGGGAGCTGGCCAGTTTGCCTACGAGATCGATATCGTAGGCTTGGAGACGGTGGACCAGTACATCGACACCATCCGTGAGTACGTGGAAAAGAACCCCGGCCGCGAGTTCTACAAGGGCATGGGCTGGGATAACGCCGTGTTCGAGAACGAGGGCAAAACGCAAACCAAGGAGCTGCTCGACGCCGTGTGCCCGGACGTCCCGATGCTCATTGGGTCCTATGACGGCCACTCCTACTGGGTCAATAGCAAGTGCCTGGAAAAGGCCGGTATCGGTCGCGGCTTCGTAAGCAAGGAAGCGGGCACCATTGTACTCGACCCCGAGACGCAGGAGCCCACCGGCTTGGTACGCGACTGGGCCATGAACGATGTCTTCCGTGCTATTCGCCCCTACACCGTCGAGGAGTTCAAGAAGGCTATCCTCCCGCTGCAGGACGACCTGATCGCCGTTGGCCTTACCAACATCTACGAGCCGATCCTGCGCGACGAGGAGACGGCCCAGATGGCGCTCGAGGAGCTCGACATCGAGCATAAGCTCAAGCTCAGGGTGACTTCCGGCTTCTATTGCAAGCCCGAGAGCGAGACCCTCGAGAAGATCGACCGCTGCGCCAAGGTCCGCGACTCCTACCATGGCGACCACTACCAGTGCAACAACATCAAGTTCGTGCTCGATGGTGTGATCGAGTCCGGTACCGCCTACCTCAAGGACGAGTACACCGATAAGCCCGGCTTTACCGGCAAGCCCAACTGCACGACCGAGGCCTATAACGAGATGGTCAAGTATGCCAAGGAGCAGGGCTTCCAGGTGCACGTACATGCCATCGGCGACGCCGCCATCTCCATGGCCATCGACGGTTTCGAGTATGCTCAGGCAGCCGATCCCGCTGAGGATTGGCGCCCGACTATCACGCACCTACAGGTCATGAGTGATGAGGACATCGACCGCTTTGCCGCTCTCAACGGCATTGCTTGCGCCAACCCCACCTGGCACTTCAAGGACCCCGTGTGCTACGAGACGCTCGAGCATGCTCAGCTGGGCGATCGCGCTGAGTCCGAGTATCCGTTGGGCAAGTTCTGGGACCGCGGCATGGTCGTTACCACCGCTACGGACTTCCCTGTTTCCAATCCCGACCCCATGGAGGGCCTCGAGGTGGGCGTTACCCGTTGCGCTCCGGGCGATGTCTCCGAGGAGACGCTGCTCGATGCGAATCAGCGCGTGTCCGTTGAGGACATGATCTGTGCCGGCACCATCAACGGCGCCTATCAGAACTTTCTCGAGGATCGCATCGGCTCTATCGAGGTGGGCAAGGACGCGGACTTTGTCCTTATGGACCGCGATATCACTGCGATCGACCCGCACACCATCCATGAGGCCAAGTGCCTCATGACCGTCATCGACGGCAAGGTTATGTACAAAAAGGAGATTGAAGCATAAATGGCCGAAACCAATGAAAACAAGCTTGCCAGGAATTACACGCTGATCGGCCTGTTCCTGTTTGCGCTGCCCTCCGTCCTGCTCCAGCTGTGGACGGGTATCTACCAGATTTTCGATACAGCTATCGCCACCAACTTCAACAGCACGGCGACGCTCTCTGCTATCAACATCGTGTATCCGGCCCAGGCAGTTGTCGAGGCCGTAGCGTTCCTGTTCTCCGGCGGCTCCGCTGCTCTTCTGGGCAAGCTGCTTGGCGAGAAGAAGGGCCTCGAGGCAAATAAGACCTTCACCGCGGTGCTCGCGATCTCCACGATCATCTCCACCGTCTGGGGTTTCGCCATCAGTTTTATGGGTGACCAGGTTTGGTACATGCTGGGCGCCGATGCCCAGCTCGCTCCCTACTGCACACAGTACTGGAGTATTCACCGTTTCTTTATGCCATTTTACAGCATCCAGCTGGGCTTTCAGATGTGGCTGCTCACGGCCGGCAAGCCCACGCACTGCATGATCATCACCATTCTGGGCGGTCTTGTGACTCTGGGTACCGACGTCATCTACCAGGGCACTCTGCACCTGGGCACCGCCGGCGCTGCGTTGGGCTTTGGCACCGGTGCCGCCTTTGGCGCTATCGCTTCTGCCCTGGTTATCTTCTCCAAGACAAGTGTGCTGCACTACGCCTCGCCTAAGTGCCCCGGCAAGAACATCGCCGAGAGTTGCAAGATCGGTCTTGCCGACTTCATTTACAGTGCCGCCACCGGCTTCATGACCGCTATCTACAACATCCAGGCCATGAAGTACTTCGGTGCCGACGGCGTTGCCGTGGCAGCCATCTTCCTGTACGTGCAGTTCCTCTTCATTGGGCCCTTCATCGGCTTTGGTAAGGGCGCCACGCCCATCATCAGCTACCAGATCGGCGAGAACAACCCCAAGAAGATCCACAGCACGTATGTTAAGTACCGTCGTCTGAGCATCGTCATGATCATCGTCATCGCCGTGCTCGGTATTGTTATGATGAAGCCGATTCTGCTCGTCTACGGCCAGGTTCCGGGCGATCCCGTGTACACCCTGGCAGCTCAGAAGTGGATTCTCTTCACCTCCTGCGCCGGCCTTATCGGTATCAACATCTGCATCCAGAACATGCTGACTGCCTTTAACGACACTACGATGCCGCTCGTCATCTCCGTGCTCCGCTCGCTCGCTCTCCCCATCGCCCTGCTGTTCGTGCTCCCCATGATCATGGGCGGCGACGGCGTATGGCTGGCCCTTACCGTGGCCGAGGCCATTACGGCGGTCGTCTCGCTCTTCTTCCTTAAGAAGGGTGCCGCTAAGTACGGTTACAACACCGACGAGGGTGTCGAGCTGCCCGAAGAGGTCCTCGAGGCCGCCCGCGCTGCGGCTGCCGAAGAGGCGTAAGCGTCGTTGCTGTCTGTGAACCGCTGAATTTGGCAACGGCGTCATGGCATCTTCTGAGGCGGCATCGCTTGCGAGTTGAGCGGTGCCGCCGTTTTTATTGACGATGGGAGTCTCGTGAAACTAACGGAAAGAAAGCTTGCATCCCTGTGGAATGCGGTGCTCAACCCGCTATTGCTCTACATGTTTCTTCCTATACTCGAGGGTAAGCCAGCGCTTTCATTTGAGGGAGTTACGGGGTTTTGGGGGCAGCTTGCTCTAGCCATGGCAATCGCCCTCGTGCTGAGCCAGCTGCCCGCATTCGGTCATCTGGTAGAGTTTTGCTCCGAGAGCCTGGGCGCGAAGCCGGGCACGATGGGGGCTAAGCTTCTGGAGACATTATTTGGTGCAACGGCATTGTTTTTGATTATCGCTCTGGGCGAAACGGCCCTGGTATCGGGTGTTGGTCCCGTGGGCGATACCACCTTTATTTCGCGCTGGCAAAAGATCGTCTTGACGGGCTGGCCGCTGGTGGTCTGCGGCGGAGTCCTGCTGGAACCGGTATCGCTTGCACTGGGAAGGGCGTGTGCCCGTGCTACCGGTGTGCCCGTAGACGAGCTCGAGGCCGCCGGCTGCGCCGAGGTTGAGGTGTGAGATGAGATGGTTGGTGTAAACTGATCCATGCTTTATTGCCTCTGACGCGTAAGGTACGCCCCATGGGATTCTACATTTACCTTTACAACGTCCTCTTTCTTTGCCTCTTTGCCTGCGCTGCGTTCTATTGCGGCGTGGTGCGCAGCGTTACCGATAACCGGCACTTTGGTTTTTTGTCTGCCTTGATGGTGCTTCTGGCATTGGAAGGCGTGGCAGACATGGGCGCGGCCATTATCGATAGCAACTTCAACTCGGGACTATTTACCGGGACCTCGGTCGGTCTCTCCCCTCTCGATATCGCTAAGTTGATGTTTCAGCTGGGCGAGGAAGCCATCTTTTATCTTTTGGCATGCGGACTGGACGGTCTGTCGCCGCGCGTGCTTCCGTTCATCGCGTTTCCTCTTGTTGCGCTCGCGCGCTGCGTGGCGGGCATGGTCGGCGGCTCCGTTGCGTGTGACCTGCTGTATCTTCTTGCCGACCCTGCGATTATCGCGGGTTTGAGCGTCTGGACGCTTAAGGGGATGGCCGGCAAGAGTGGTGATGAGATCTATCGTTGCCGATTTGTCCAGATCACGATTTTCATGTGCCTGTGCGCCTACCTTGGATCCATCGCGGAGAGCGTTATCTATGCCGTGCTCTATGTCACGCGGGGTAGCGCTCCGTTCTTTGTTGGAAAGATCAGCATCTTCGAGGACCTGCTTTGGGCTGGACTCTCGGTAGCGTGCATCGTTTACGCGCGCAGTTACCAAGATCACGTGATGCTAAAGCGCACCGAGCTTTTGGTGCACGACCGTCTCGACATGTACAGACTTGAGATGGAGCGTCGCGAGTCTGAGGAACGCGCCGGCGATATAGCAGGCTTTTGCGCGCTTTATGAACTCACGCCGCGTGAGCAGGAGGTGCTTGCGCACGTGTTGGGCGGCTGCGCCAACCAGGAGATCGCTGACGAGCTGAGTATCTCGCTCGGTACCGTAAAGACGCACGTTCACAGCATCTACCGTAAACTCGCTGTCTCGCGTCGAAGCGAGCTCATGGGTATGTTCTATGAACGTTCACATGCTGGGTCTGGTAAGGAATAAGTGAATCTCAGGGCTCTGCAAACAAAATGAGGGGGCTAAAAGTCCGCGATGGAGATCGTTTTGATGCTCTAATGCGGACTTTTGGCCCCCTCAATCTCTGTGGGGAGTGTCGGCGGCGGGCACGCTGCCGGCGGGCGCGCTGCTGGCGGCTGTCCTGCTGGAGGCCGCTAGCGCTCCTTCTTTGCTGCGAGCGCGTGTGTCACGTTGAGCAGGATCAGGCCGAGCAGGCTGGCTGTGACACTTGCGGCGAGCACGGCGCACTTGGCCACGAGCTGCTCGGTGCCAGCGGTAAACGAGAGCCCGCTGATGAGGATGCACATGGTAAATCCCACGGCGCCGAGCACGCCCACGCAGAGCATCTGGGCCCAGTTGGAGCCCTCGGGCAGCGGCGAAAAGCCGATGCGCACGAGCAGTGCCGTCACGGCCAGGATGCCGAGCGGCTTGCCCGCAACGAGGCCAAAGTACACGACGAGTGCCACCGGATCGGTGAGCACGCTCGCCATGTCAACGCCCACCAGGCGCAGCTGCGCGTTGGCAAAGGCAAAGAGCGGCAGGGTCAAAAAGTTGACGGGCGTGGCGATGGTGGTCTCCACGCGCTGGGGCGGCGGGACCACGCGGTACATCACGCGCTCGACGCGCTTGGCCGTGCGGGCAAACTCGTGCTGACCCAAAACGTGCTCGTCGGGGTCGTAGATGTCGTCGAGCTCGGAGCCACGGGCGGCGAGCCAGTCCTGCACGTGGTCGAGGTTGATATCGGAGCGCGCGGGTAAAAAGAACGCCAGGATCACGCCGGCGAGCGTGGCATGCACGCCGGCGTTGTACATGCAAAACCACAGTACCAGGCCCAGCAGGATGTACCAGCGCGCGTGGTAGACGTCGAGCTTGTTGAGGACGCCCAGCCGTGCACGGCGCCGCCCCAGTTGAGCGCGGCGTAGATGGCGGCCGGCGCCACCACGCCGCCGCACGCGGCGAGGATGGGCATCATGGCCTGGCGCGGGTTGGTGAGCACGCCCGCCGTGAGCTCAAACTTGAGCTCGATCCCGACGGTGAGGAAGAAGAGCGCCATAAGAAAGTCGTTGATAAAGCCCTCGAGCGAGATCTGACCGGTAAAGGCGCCCACCTGGATGGCGGGCGGCGCCTCGAGGAGCTCTTTGACGGGGTAGTAGGCGTTGGTGTTGGCAACGATCACCGCGGCGATGGCGGCGAGCACCATGACGGCTGCGGCGATGGTGCCGTTGCTCGTGATGCGCTCGAGTGCGGGGCGGCGCTCGGTGCGGCGGGTCACAGCGGGCACCGCGACGATCTTGTTGGGCGAGGCCGACCGCACGGCCTCGTTTGCGGGTGTGGATTGGTTCATGTTGCTGACGGGCTCTTTTTTGGCCGAAACTGGAGAATTGGTCGTTTAGAGGGCTGATAAAGGCTTTCACTCGGCCGAAACTCCAGTTTCGGCCGAGGGTAGGGGCTGCGGAGGGCAGGGCTTGCGTGCGAGCCTGGCATGCGAGCCTGGCATGCGGGCCTGGCATGCGGGCCTGGCGCGCGGACCTGGCGCGCGGACCTGGCGGGCCTGGCGATCCCGGCCGGCTAGAGCTCTAGCGTGAGGGTGACAGGGCAGTGGTCGCTGCCGAAGATGTCGCCACGGATACCGGTGTCGCGTACGTTGTCGGCGATTGCGTTGCTTACCAGGAAGTAGTCGATGCGCCAGCCTGCGTTGTTCTTGCGGGCATTAAAGCGGTAGCTCCACCAGCTGTAGACGCCCTCGACGTCGGGGTTTGCCGCGCGCCAGGTATCGGTAAACCCGGCGTTGAGCAGCTCGGTAAACTTGCCGCGTTCTTCGTCCGAAAAGCCGGCGTTGCCGCGGTTGGACTTGGGGTTCTTAAGGTCGATCTCCTCGTGTGCCACGTTAAAGTCGCCGCAGGTCACCACGGGCTTGCCGGTCTCGCACTCTAGTGCGCTCAAAAAGCCGCGATAGGCATCGTCCCAAGCCATGCGCACGTCGATGCGGGCGAGTTCGTTTTGCGCGTTGGGAGTGTAGACATCCACAAACCAGAACTTGTCGAACTCCAGCGCGCAGACGCGGCCCTCGGTTGCGGCTTGGGCGACGAGTACGGCCGCCTCGCCCTCGCCGGCGTGGGGTAACAGCGCGTCGGCGTGCAGCACGCGCAGCGGTTCCTGGCGGCTAAAGACCGCAGTGCCCGAATAGCCTTTACGCTCGGCGTAGCTCCAGGTTTGGTGATAGCCGGGCAGGTCAATATCGACCTGGCCCTCCTGCAGCTTTGTCTCCTGCAGCGCCAAGATATCGACGTCGAGTTCTTGCGCGATTTGGATAAAGCTCGGGTCCTTTTTGAGCACGGCGCGCAGGCCGTTGACGTTCCACGAGGCGAAAGTGTAAGTCTGAGGCATGGTGTCCTTTCGACGGGGTTGGCAGGCTTAAGATTAGCGCAACAGGGGCGGGGTGGGCTCCGCGCATGCTGACTTAAAGGCCGCATGCTGGGACGTCGCCCAACGCTGCCCGACTAACAAGGACGGAGGACTCATATGACGCAGGCAATATCGGATCCCAAGCAGGCCTCCGCCGCGCTGGCGGAGCTGTTCGAAACCCATAGCCACGTGGTCTTCTTTGGCGGCGCGGGTGTTTCCACGGCAAGCGGCATTCCCGATTTCCGCAGCGTGGACGGTCTGTATCACCAGCGGTTTTCCTATCCGCCCGAGACTATGCTCTCGCATAGCTTTTATGAGACGCATCCGGCCGAGTTCTTCGACTTCTACCGCACCAAGATGATCGCGCTTGGCGCCAAGCCCAACTGCTGCCACACCAAGCTGGCCGAGCTGGAGCGTGCCGGCAAGCTCGACGCCGTGGTGACGCAAAACATCGATGGCCTGCATCAGGTGGCCGGTTCACGGCGCGTGTTTGAGCTGCACGGCTCGGTCCACCGCAATATCTGCCAGACGTGCGGCGCGGTCTACAGCGCCGAATGGATTTGCGCGCGCGAGCACGAGGATGCCGTGGGCGTGCCCGTGTGTCCTGCGTGCGGCGGTCGCATCAAGCCCGATGTGGTCCTCTACGAAGAGCCGCTCGATGAGCGTGTGCTTACCGGCGCCGTTGCTGCCATCGCCGCAGCCGACGCCCTCGTCGTGGGCGGAACCTCGCTCGTAGTGTATCCGGCGGCGGGCCTTACGCGTTACTTTACTGGCGATACGCTGGCCATTTGCAATTTGGCGCCCACCGATCAGGATGCAAATGCCGACCTGCTGATTTCTTGCGACATCGCGGCCGCGTTTGCGTTCTAGTCCGCGCGCGCGGATACAATAGAAAGACTGATTGCAAAGCGACCCCGCCGTCAGCGCCCGAGCGCGGCGGCGTGGGCATTTTAGGAGGATGTTCATGGCGAACGACAGCAAGACATGGCGGTGCGGAAAGTACGAGCTCAGCTTTGATCGTCCGCGCATCATGGGCGTCCTCAATGTGACGCCCGATTCGTTTAGCGACGGCGGGGAGCACTTCGACCCGGATGCCGCCATCGAGTACGGCCTGGCGATGCTCGATGCCGGCGCCGACATCATCGACGTGGGCGGCGAGTCCACGCGCCCCGGCTTTACCCCGGTCAACCCCGACGAGGAGGCGCGTCGCGTGCTGCCCGTCGTGCGCGCGCTCGCCAAAGAGGGCGCTATCGTCTCGATCGATACGCGTCATGTGGCGGTTGCCAAGGCGGCGGTGCGCTGCGGTGCTTCGATTGTCAACGATGTGACGGGCTTCACCGACCCCAAGATGGTCGAGTTCGTTAAGACGAGCACCTGCGGCGTCATCGTAATGCACGCCGGCGAGGTCGCCGCACCCGCTCGTACGCACGCGACGGTGCAGCTCGATACTTCGGCCGCGGCGTTTGTTGCCGAGAAGGCGCGCGAGGCGGCCGCCGAGGCTGCGCGCGAGGCTGAGAAGCCCGCTCGTCGCCGTCGCGGCAAGTTGTTGGGCGACCCTAAGCCCGAGGCAAAGCTCCCGGGTGGCGTGGTGCAGCCCTCGCTGCCGTTTGGCGAATCGGAGCCCGCGCCCGAGCCTGTTGACGAGCCAGAGACGCCGACTGCCGAGCAGGCTGCCCCTGCCGCCGCTGCACCCGAGACCGTGCCCGCAGCTACCGAAGCCACACCAGAGCCCAGCGACCACCTGGCCGCCATGATGCGCCGCAGTGCCCGCCGTGAGGAAGCCTATGTGCCCACCTCGCAGCTCCGCCGCTTTACCCTGCCCGATTCGGCGCCCATCATGCGCCGCGTCATGGGCTTTCTGTCCGATCAGGCCCGCACGCTCATCCATGCCGGCGTGTCGCGCGACCGCATCTGCATCGATCCCGGTCCGGGCTTTGGCAAGACGGCCAACGAGGATATCGTCATCCAGCGCGAGACCGCCAAGATGGCGTCGCTGGGCTATCCGCTCATGTGCGCCGTGTCGCGCAAGCGTTTTGTGGGCGCCGTCTCGGGCGTGACCGAGGCCGCCGCGCGCGATGCCGCCACGTTTGGCGTGTGCCTGGGCGCCATCCAGGCCGGTGCCAACATCGTGCGCGTGCACGACGTCACCGGTTTCGCGCAGTTCCTGAACGGTTACTGGGCTGTCGCCAAGCCGCAGCCACGTCGCGCGTTTGTGGCCGTGGGTTCCAACCTGGGGCATCGCTGCGACAACATCCGCGCCGCCCGCGACATGATTGCCGAGATCCCGCTCACCTGCGTGTCCAACTCCTCGCGCATCTACGAGAGCGAGCCGGCCTACGAGACGCGCCAGGACGCGTTTGCCAACGCCGTTATCGAGATCAAAACCGAGCTGGCGCCGCTGGTGCTGCTCGACGAGCTGCAGAAGATCGAGCTCGAGCTGGGCCGCGACCGTTCCAAGAAGGCTAAGGTCAACGGCCCACGCACTATCGACTTGGACCTGCTGTGGATGGATGGCGAGACTCACGGCGGCAAAAAGCTGCGCCTGCCGCATCCGCTGATCGGCGAGCGCGACTTTGTGCTGGTGCCGCTCGAGGACCTGATGCACGACCCGGCGCGGTTCTTCCGCTTCAACGGCGTCGAGGTCAAGGAGCCCGAGGATCGCGTGGGCCATATCGTGGGCGAATTGGGGCGTATGTAGATGATCGAGATGAATGCTGTTGTCGCCGGTACCGAGCTCGACGCGGCGCGTGACGCGGGCCGCGAGGGTATGTCCGCGGGCCGGTGCGCGTGGAGCGCGGGCGATGCATCGCTGACGTTTTCGCTGGTCGTGCGCCCCGATGTGAATATGCACGCCTTCCACGGCCTGCCGTTTGTGGCCGCGATGGGCATGATGGACGCGCTCGTGGGCACGGCATCGACGCCGGGCCTGGGCCTTGCCGGTAAGGTGGGTATCCAGTGGCCGAGTGACATCGTGTGCGGTGCGCCTGCGTTTGAGACGTCACTCGCGCGTGTTGCCGTGAACGGCGGTGCCGGTGCTGCGGGCATGTTTGCCGCGGTGACGGTTGATATTGAGCGTGCGGCGCTGGGTGAGCTTGGTGTGGATATGGCAGATGAGGCGCTGATCGAGGCATTGGCCGCCGCCGTGCTGGTCCGCGTGGACACCTGGGCGGTTGCCGCCAACACACCACAGGGCGCTGCCGGCCCGCTGGCTCCGGTGCTGGGCGAGTACTTTGACATGGTGCCACTGTTGGGTCGTCAGGTCGCGGCGGTGTCGCCCAACGGCTTGCCGCTTGCGGTCGGTGTGTTTGCGGGCCTGGACATCTGGGGCCGCGCGACCATCAAGACCGATGCCGGCGAGCAGGAGTTTCCGCCCGAGGCCGTACGGATTCGCGGACTGTAACGCGAAGCGCCCGCGCTCAAAGATAGCGATGACAACAAGACCCTCCTCGGCTGTGCCGGGGAGGGTCTTGTTGTCTGGGGAATGGGTTGTCAGCACCCTATTCCTCAAAACTGAAAATCTTTCGATTTTGAGGAATAGAATTAAGCCAGCTCGGCCTTTAACGAGGTA